>NZ_JBHEVB010000006.1:0-247908 GCF_041925195.1 Flintibacter porci | reverse complement strand
CTTCCGGCGGACAACTGACCGGCGGACGGAGTTCCGGCGTAAATAACAAGCGCTATGTTTCCGGCGTTTGGGTCATTTTCTGGCCGGCGTTTTAGATTTTTTACCGTCCGGCGTTGACATTGGCGGCTTTCATCACAGAGGCGGAGATCCTTATGAAACCGGCTCGGATACGACGATACCTAATTTCACGGCAGTTCCTCTTTTCCGTTAATCTTCAAAAATGGTCATATTATTATATCGGATTTTCCCTTGTCGCGCAAGGGCCGGATTTGAACTTATACCAGTTCTCCAGTGAGCTGGCTGCCCTCACGTCCGGTAAGGCGTACCTGGCGCAGCTGGTTGTGAAGGGATTCCATGCTGGTTACCCCTACCTGACAGTAGCGGGTGGTGTGGCCCAGCCACACGCCGTCCCGCTCCTCTTCAAAGAGCACCGGAACGGTTTGGCCCACAAAGGAGTCCAGATAGGCGTATTCCATGTTCTGGGCGATCTCAGCTGCCCGGTGGGCACGGTCCTCCTTGATGGCATTGGGCACCTGGCCGGGCATCTTGGCGGCCGGAGTGCCGGGGCGACGGGAGTAGGGGAAGATGTGCATGGCGGCAAAGCCGCACTTCTGGATGAAGTCCAAGGTCTGTTGGAATTCATCCTCCGTCTCGCCGGGGAAGCCTACGATAAGGTCGGTGGTAATGGCCGGGCGGTCATAGACTTCGTGGAGGAATTGCACGCTCTCATAATACCGGGACGAGTCATACTTCCGGTTCATCCGGGCAAGCACCGTGTCACAGCCCGACTGCATGGAAAGATGGAAGTGGGGACACAGGTTCTCCAGCGCGGCGCAGCGGCGGCAGAAGTCCTCCGTAATGGTCCGGGGCTCCAGAGAGCCAAGGCGTACACGGATGTGGGAGGGCACCGCCTGACAGATGGCTTCCACCGCGTCAATGAGGGAGGGCTTTCCCTCCAGATCCTGTCCCCAGGAGGAAATCTCAATGCCGGTGAGGACGATCTCCTGATAGCCTGCCTCCACCAGCGATTTGGCCTGTACAGCGCAATCGGCCAAGGGCAGGGAGCGGATGCGGCCACGGGCATAGGGGATGATGCAGTAGGAGCAGAAATTGACGCAGCCATCCTCGATTTTCAGCATGGCCCGGGTGCGGCCCTCCAGCCCTCCGGCGGGCAGGTTCTCAAAGGTGCGGCGCTGGAAGGGGTCGTCCAGAACGGTGATGCTCTGGTGTTTCTGCCAGGTCTGCTCCAGCAGATCCACAAAGCCGGTGCGGTCGCCGGTACCGGCAACCAGGTCCACCTCCAGCTTGTCCATATCGTCGGGGTGGGTCTGGGAGTAACAGCCGCACACCGCCAAAATGGCGTCAGGGGCGGTCTTTCTGGCCCGGCGGATTACCTGCCTGGACTTTTTGTCACTGACTGCCGTTACCGAGCAGGTGTTGATGACATAGGCGTCGGCCTCTCCGTCAAAGGGAACCAGGGTGTGGCCGCGCTGGGTGACCAGCTGCTCCAGAGCCTGAGTCTCGTACTGATTTACTTTGCACCCTAAGGTGTAAAAGGCAATTCTCATGTTGTTTCGTCTTCGCTCTCTTTCAGATCTTCAGGAAGCAGCTCCATCAGCTGCTCCCGGGTGGGGGCATCCAATTTGGCTACCCGGTCGGATTGGCGGGAGACCGCTTTTTCAAACAGGTTGCGCACGTCCCGGGCGTTGCCGAAGTTCTCGTCCCGCTCCTGGTAAAGCCGCTCCAGATCCTCCTTGGCCCAGGCTGCTCCCTCCGGAGAGAGGGTGTAGCCATTCTTTTTGCACATGGACTCCAGGATGGAGAAGAGCTGGCCGCCGTCGTAGTCGGCAAAATAGAAGTATTTGTTGAAACGGGATTCCAGTCCGGGATTGGCGTGGATAAATTTTTCCATCAATTCAGAGTAACCTGCCACAATGACGATGAGGTCCTTGCGGTGGTCCTCCATGTTTTTCAGCAGCACCTCAATGGCCTCGTGGCCAAAGTCGTTGGGGCTGTCCTGGTTGACCAGGGCGTAGGCCTCGTCAATAAAGAGCACGCCGCCGATGGCCTTTTGAATGACCTCCTGGGTTTTGATGGCGGTCTGGCCTACAAAGCCGGCCACCAGGCCGGAACGGTCCACCTCCACCAGCTGTCCCTTGGGCAGCACTCCCATGCTGCGGTAGATCTTGGCCAGCAGCCGGGCCACTGTGGTCTTACCGGTGCCGGGGTTGCCCAGAAAGACCAGATGGAGGGACATGGGGGGCACAGGGAGCCCGGCCTCCTGGCGCAGCTTGCGCACCTTTACCAGGTTAATGAGGCTCTTCACGTCCTTTTTCACCTGGTCCAGACCGCACAGGCTGTCCAGCTCCTCCAGCAGCTCTTCCAGAGAGGGCTGAGGCTCTTCCTCCTGGGCGGGTTCCTCCTTTGGCGCCTCCTGGGCGGTAGGCTGAGGAGCGGCGGGCTGAGGTTTGGTGATAAACTCATCGGCCTTCAAGGGCGGACGGTCGCCGGACAGGCCGTCCTTTGTACACAGAGCCAGCAGGGCGTCGGCGCAGGCGTTGACAAAACCGGCCTCCGGCTCGCTGACCACATCGTCCACCGCGGCAAACAGCAGTAAAATCAGGGTGAACTGGTCTACAAAACGGCGGGAGAGGGTGGTGCCTTTTCTCCGGTCGTAATCCCGCAGGGACTGGAAGAAGGCAGGGGGCTGGAAGAGGTCATAGCCCGCCACACCGGTGGCCACCTCCCAGTACAGGGCGGAGGGAGAGGAATTGGTGCCGGAGTAGATGGCGTTGTAAAACTCCACATGCCGGGGGGTGATTTGGGCGGCGTTATCCGCCTGCCAAACGCCCAGGGCGCAGGTGCGGAAGTAGTCATCCGCCTGCCGCCCAAATTCCATGCGCAAAGTGGGATCGGGGATCCATTTTCGGTATGCACTTACCGCCTCGTCATACTGCTTATGGGCATGGGCGGGGGTCAGGGTGCCTCTCACTGCTTGGTTCCTCCCTCCGGCTTTGTCCGGTGGACAAAGGGATCTTATTTGTGCGCCGAAGTCCGGCGCGGGTCAGACTCATTATAAAAGAAAGGATGAACCTGGTCAAGAAGTGGGGGCGGTTTTGAGGTATGTTTACATAATTTCGCCAAAAAACGCCCCAAAGTCTATTTTTTCGTTGACGGCGTGGTTAATTCCTTGTAAAATAGACACTGAGACCGCATGCGGTGTGGTCATCCTTTTTCTAATGATGGAGGTTATCCGTCCATGGCTGCGAAAAAAGCACCCCCCCGTCGGAACACAGATGTGATCCGATGTGAAAAATGTGGCGAAGAGTATTCCGTCACCTATAAACGTTGTCCCTTCTGTGATGAGCGTCCCGGCCGAACTTCTTATGCCGGCGGTGGAAAGCGGGCCAGCGGCAGCGGCCCTAACCCGCTCCAGGTAGGCGGTCTGATCGTGACTCTGGTCTTGATCATTGCCGCAGCGGCGATTGTATTTAAATATGTCTCTCCTCTCCTGTTTGGAGGCAAGACCGTAGATTCCTCTGTGTCCACCAGCCAGACGGATGGTCAGTCCAGCGTGGGCAGCGGGGATAACTCCCAGACTCAGGTAACGGTCAACAGCCTGACCCTCAGCCGCACAGAGGCTGCCCTGCGCTCTGGAGAATCTTATCAGATCATTGCTACCACCGATCCGGAGAACGTGAAGGTGACCTGGAGCAGCAGCAACACAGACATTGCCACCGTGGATGAGTATGGCAATGTGACCAACGTGTATACCGGCACCGATACGGCCACAGTTACCATTACTGCTGCTGCAGGGGACAAGACCGCTCAGTGTGCTGTGGAGTGTACCGGCGACGGCACCGGAACCGGTGTTACCACCGATCCCGGCACCACGACGCCTTCCAACGGTCAGTCCCTGGCCCCCAATACTGAGGCGGTTATCACCGGTGCCACCGGTGGCCTGAACATCCGCTCCGGCCCGGGTACGAACTATGAAACCAAGGCCAGCACGGAAGACGGCGCTACGGTTACCGTTCTGGAGGATGCGGGCAACGGCTGGACTAAGATCAAGTATGCCACCGGCGGCGGTAACTTCGACGAGGGCTATGTGATGACCAGCTACCTGCAGGCAAAGTAAAGATTGATGCAATGAGGACCCCCGAAGCTTTTGCTTCGGGGGTCTTGTGATTTCCTGCCCCTATCTTGCTTTTCGCCGGGGTTTGGGGTATCATATTCTCTATTGAGAATACCACGAAGGAGGTTTTCGTGATGCGAGATGGATTTATCAAGGTAGCTGCCGGTACGCCGAAAATTCGGGTGGCCGACTGCCGCTATAACGCAGAGCAGATCTTTACTCTGATGCGGGAGGCGGATAAGCAGGGGGTCAAGGTGCTGTGCCTGCCTGAGCTGTGTCTCACTGGATATACCTGCGGCGATCTGTTTTTGCACGACACGCTGCTGAAAGGTGCGGAAGAGGGACTCCAGACGATCCTGGAGGCCACCCGCAATCTGGAACTGGTGGCCGCAGTGGGTTTGCCGGTGCGGGCTCAGTATGACAATAAGCTGTATAACTGTGCTGCTCTGATCCAGAAGGGGGAGATTTTGCACCTGGTGCCCAAGATCCACATCCCTAACTATGGAGAGTTCTACGAGGCCCGGTGGTTTGCCAGCGGCGCTGGGGTAGACACCACGGTGACTCTGTGCGGCCAGCAGGTGTGCATGAGCACCAATGAGACTTTTGCCTGCCGGGAGATGCCCAACCTCATTCTGGGTGTGGAGATCTGCGAGGACCTGTGGGCTCCCGAGCCCCCCTCCGCCGGTCTGGCCCGCAGCGGAGCCACCATTATCCTGAACCTGTCCGCCTCCAACGAGACGGTGGGCAAAGCGGCCTACCGCCGCCAGCTGGTCACCGGCCAGAGCGGGCGTCAGGTGTGCGGCTATGTGTATGCCGACGCGGGTGAGGGCGAGTCTACCACCGACTTGGTCTTTGCCGGCCACAACATGATCGCGGAGAACGGCGCTTTGCTGGCTGAGCGGCGCTTTGCCAACGGTCTGACCATCAGCGAGATCGACGTGGACCGGCTTGCCTATGAACGGCGGCGGATGACATCCTTTACCCCCGACCCGGACAAGGAATATTGGCGTGGCGAGTTCTCCCTCACCCTGGAGGAGACCCGACTGACCCGCTTTGTCTCCCCCAGCCCCTTTGTGCCCCAGGACGAGGGCGACCGGGCCGAGCGCTGCAACGAGATTTTGTGCATTGCTGCTCTGGGCCTGAAAAAGCGGCTGGAGCACACCCACGCTAAGACGGCGGTGGTGGGCCTGTCCGGCGGCCTGGACTCCACCCTGGCGGTGCTGATTACTGCCGTGGCTATGCAGATGCTGGATCGTCCGGCCAGCGACATCATTGCCGTTACCATGCCCTGCTTCGGCACCACTGACCGCACCAAATCCAATGCGGTCTTGCTGGCCGAGCGGCTGGGCTGCACCCTGCGCACCATCGACATCGGCAACGCGGTGAAGGTCCACTTTAAGGATATTGGCCAGAGCATGGAGGACCACAGCGTCACCTTTGAGAATGGTCAGGCCCGGGAGCGTACCCAGGTGCTTATGGACATCGCCAACCAGACCGGTGGTTTGGTCATTGGAACCGGCGACCTCAGTGAGCTGGCTCTGGGCTGGTGTACCTACAACGGTGACCATATGAGCAACTACGCCGTTAATGCGGGTATTCCCAAGACTCTGGTGCGTCATCTGGTGTCCTTTATCTCCGACGACAAGGCCCAGGAGGACCGCCAGCTGTCCGATGTGCTCAGCGACATTCTGGATACCCCGGTCTCTCCTGAGCTGCTGCCCGCCATCGAGGGCAAGATCAGCCAGAAGACAGAGGATCTGGTAGGCCCCTATGAGCTGCACGACTTCTTCCTCTATCACATTCTCCGCTGGGGCTTCTCGCCCAAGAAGGTGTTCCGGCTGGCCCTGTATGCTCTGGGAAGCCAGTACGACCGGGCGACCATCCTGAAGTGGCTCAAGAATTTCTACCGCCGCTTCTTCTCCCAGCAGTTCAAGCGCTCCTGCCTCAGCGACGGACCTAAGGTGGGCTCTGTGGCCCTCAGTCCCCGTGGCGACTGGAGAATGCCTTCCGATGCAGTGGCCTCTTTGTGGCTGGATGAGCTGGAGGGGCTGGAATAAAGCACATATAGAGCGGGAGATTGTTGTCTTGGGAGGCTTTTGATTGAATATCTATCTGGATCTGTTTTTAACCTTTGCGAAAATCGGTGTCTGTACCTTTGGCGGTGGCTATGCCATGCTGCCCATCCTCCAGCGGGAGGTGGTGGAAAAAAAGGGCTGGGCCACGGAAGAGGAGCTCACCGACTATTTTGCCATCGGCCAGTGTACCCCGGGCATTATCGCGGTGAATACCGCGACCTTCATTGGCCACAAGTATAAAGGCGTTTTGGGGGGGATTTTGGCAACCCTGGGTGTGGTATTTCCATCCCTTATCATCATTACCATCATTGCCGCATTCCTGAAAAACTTTGCAGAGTATCCGGTGGTAGCTCATGCTCTGGCAGGAATCAACGCTGCGGTGGTCGCTCTGATTGCTGTGAGTGTGTTCAAGCTTGGCAAGAGTACCTTGAAAGGGAAAATCGCACCGTGGATTTTCGTTGGAGTGCTGCTGCTGGCTCAGGGCGGTGGAGCGCTCAGTGATGCCCTGGCTCTGACCGGCGTGGCGGCAAGCATTGTCTCCACCATCACCTCCCCGGCGGTACTGGTCGTACTTTCCGGCGTGCTGGGCTGGTTTCTCTTCTACCCCCGCAAAGAAGGCAAGAGAGGTGAGAAGGTATGATGGTTTTGCTGCGGCTGTTTTATGAGTTTTTCAAAACCGGACTCTTCTCGGTGGGCGGCGGCATGGCCACCATCCCCTTCCTCCAGCACATGGGAGAGACCACCGGGTGGTTTACCAACGGAGATCTGACCACCATGATTGCCGTCTCCGAGTCTACCCCCGGCCCTATGGGCGTGAACATGGCCACCTACGTGGGCTTTGAAATCGCCGGCATCCCCGGCGCGGTGATCGCCACTTTGGGACTGATTACCCCGTCCATTATTGTGATTTTGATCATTGCCGGGTTCCTGCAGAAATTCCGCCACAGTAAGGGTGTGGAGGCTACCTTCTCCGGTCTGCGTCCCGCCTCCACTGCACTGATCGCCTCAGCAGGGCTGAGCGTAGCCTGGTCGGTCTTTACCGTTACCAACCAGCTGGCGCCGGACAGCTTTCCGGCGATTCGCTGGCGCACGGTGCTGCTGGCAGCGGCGGTGTTCGTGTGTATGAAGTGGACCCCGCTGAAAAAGCTGCACCCCATCTTGTTTATTGCCGCCGCTGCGGTGGTGGGGATTATTTTCCAGTTCTGAGCAATGAGCGAAACAGAAACATGCCCATAAAAAACAGGCCCCGGCACAGCGTGCCGGGGCCTGTTTGCATCATTCGGGAGGACGCTGGGTGAGCAGCTTGGTATAGCTGCGGTCGATGGCCAAGGCGCCCAGGGGAGCGGTGACCAAAATGGCGATGACCGCCACGGTGAGCACGATCTGTCCGCAGCCCAGGCCCATAGCCAAAGGTACACCGCCGATGGCAGCCTGGACGGTGGCTTTGGGGAGATAGCTCAGCACACAGAAGAGCTTCTCTTTGGGGCTGAAATGAGCGCCGCTGACGCACACCAGAACGCCCACCGCCCGGAAGCACAGAGCGCCCAACACGGCCAGAATGGCCATTACGCCCGCACTCAGAGCGTAGCGCAGATCCACCGCCGCGCCCACCAGCACGAACAGGGCCACCTCAGCGGCAACCCACAGCTTGGAGAATTTCAGGCTCAGCCGCTGGGCCACAACGGAGCGCCACCGCTGCAGGCCTACTCCGGCGCCCATTACGGCCAGAAGACCGGAGAAGGGGAAGATCCCCTCCAGAGCATCCTCCGCTGCCACCAGCAGGAAGGCCAGGGACAGCAGGATCACGACCTTCACCGAGTCCCGCATATGGACACGGCGGAACCATTGGGCCAGAAGCCATCCCAGCAGCAGACCTGCCGCTACACCGGTGAGAATGGAGGCGGGAATGCTCAATACGGCTCCCGCGGTCAGACCTTGGCCGCCGGAGGCCAGTCCGGTGAAAGCGGTGAACATGACGATGACAAAGACGTCATCCACCGAGGCACCGGCCAAAATAAGCTGGGGGATACCCCGGTCCACACCCCAGCCCTCTTCGCTCAAACGGATCATCCGGGGCACGATCACTGCCGGGGATACCGCTCCCACCACGGCTCCCATGATGGCGGCATCCAGGGTGGAAACGCCCAGCAGCGCAGGAGCCAGCAGGGTCATGCCCAAGATTTCAAAGCAGGCGGGGACAAAGCACATGAGGATTGCCGGGCGGCCCACCCGCTTCAAAGCCTCCACATCCAGGGAGAGGCCTGCCGGGTCAAAATAATGATCAGCGCCAGCTGCCGCAGGTCTGCCGAAATATTCAGCAGGCTGTCGGACAGCAGATTCAGGGCATAGGGACCTAATATCATGCCCGCAATGAGCATACCCACCAAGGAGGGCAGTTTCAGGCGTTTTGCCAGCGCGCCCAGGGCCATGCCCAGCAGCAGTACCAGTCCTAAACTTGTTAACATACCATTTTCTTCCTTTCCTGGGCAGCGAAAAAGCTGATGCCCCTGCAAAAAATCGCAGAAGCCATCAGCCTTGTGGGCGGTTTAGTCCCGAAGGACAAGGGAGACCTCATTCCCTTTATTGCGTGGGACAGGATACCATATCCTGCCCCACTTTGTCAAGCACCGATAAGATAGCACCACACCGGAATGGTGAGCATGGACAGCAGGGTGCTGAGTACCACGCATTTGGTGGCAAACACCGCATCGCTGCCATACCGGGCAGCGAAGATGGCGGCGGTGGATCCGGCAGGCATACCGGTCATGATCACAGCCACGCCGGTGGCCACCGGCTCCAGCCCCAGAGCCAAGGAGATCCCCCAGGCCGCTGCGGGCAGCAGCACCAGACGCAGGGCGCTGATCCACAATGTGGTTGGGTTGACGATGGTAAGCAGAGGTACGTCCACCAGAATGGTGCCAATGATAAACATGGTAATGGCGGTATTGCAGTTGCCGATGCCTGTAATGGTGGAGGTGAGCAGGGTGGGCAGGGGAATGTGCAGAAGCATGATCGCCATGCCGATGTACACAGCTACCAGGCAGGGGTGGGTGAGGATGTTGCGCACCACCTTCTTTTTGTCGGTGCCTCCGGCCACAAAGTAGGAGGTACCAGCCGACCACATGACAATGCGCATGGGAATGAGATACATGGAGGCGTAGAGCAGTCCCAGAGTGCCGTAAACTCCTTCCGCTACGCCGTTGCCCAAAAAGCCGCCGTTGGATACTAAGGTGCAGTATTTCAGCACCTTGTTTTGGGCCTCCGGGTAATTTTTGTAGAGAAATTTGTTGAGAATCACGCTGATGATCTGAATGGCCAGGGCAACGACCACCAGAATCTCGCAGGCGCGGAGTACGGAGGAGTCCAGGTCAATCAAACAGGATTTCAAGATATTGCAGGGGATGATCACATTGACGCACAGATCGGTCAGGCACCGTCGACCCGCCTCATCCACGATGCCCAGCTTTTTGACCAGAGCGCCCACTAAAATCATCAAAAACAGGGTTCCTTGGATGTTGAACAGCTCCAGTAATTCCATGGCCTGCCTCCTTCATATCGGTCGGTTTTCTTCTCTCTTGGTTCATTATAGCACCGACATGGAAAAAAAGGAACGCCTCTGGGATGTGTCCCCCTTCCTTTTTCCACAAAGATGTGGTAAACTTTTAATGTTATGAATTTCGCCAAGAGAGGGAACAGACTGTGTACAATATTACCTTGATCGGAATGCCCGGTTCGGGCAAGAGCACCGTGGGTGTTTTGTTGGCCAAGGCCCTGGGCTTTGGCTTTTTGGATACCGATTTGGTTATTCAGCAGCAGGAAGGAGCCCTGCTTCAGGATATTTTGGACCGCCGGGACGTACCCTATTTTCTGGACGCAGAGGAGCGGGCTGTGTGCTCGGTCCAGTGTGACCACCACGTCATTGCCCCGGGCGGCAGCGTAGTCTGCCGGGAGGGAGCCATGGCCCATCTGAAGGCCATGGGCCCGGTGATTTATCTCCGGGTGCCTCTGGAGGAACTCAAGCGCCGCATCCACAATCTGGACTCCCGGGGCATCGCCCTGGAGCCCGGTCAGACGCTGGACGATATCCTCACCATCCGCGCCCCTCTCTATGAGACCTATGCCGACTACATTGTAGATGCCCTCCCTGGACAGGAGCTGGCCCAGAGTGTAGCCCAGGTACTGGAACTGGTCTCGGCGCAGTGACACCCCAGCCCGCAGGGAACCGCGGGCCGGCCGCCTCGGGGTGTCTCCCCACCGCTGCCGAATGAAAAGAAGGAACGAACACCATGACATTTGAAGATCTGGGGCTGTGTCCCCAAATCCTGGCTGCTCTGAAGGAGGAGGGCTATGAAAAGCCCTCTCCCATCCAGGAGCAGGCCATTCCCCCTGCCCTGGCGGGGCGGAACGTGCTGGGCTGCGCCCAGACGGGCACCGGAAAAACCTGTGCCTTTGCCGCCCCGATTCTCCAGCGGCTGAGCAACAAGCCTGCATCCGGGCACCCCATCCGCGCTCTCATCCTCACTCCCACCCGGGAGCTGGCCATCCAAATCGGTGAGAGCTTTGAACACTACGGCCGTCATCTGGCCCTGCGCTGCGCGGTAATTTTTGGCGGTGTGGGACAGGCACCCCAGGTAGAGAAACTGGGGAAAGGCGTAGACATTCTGGTGGCCACACCCGGCCGCCTGGGTGACCTGTATCAGCAGGGCTTCATCCATCTGAATGATCTTGAAATCTTTGTGCTGGATGAGGCCGACCGGATGCTGGATATGGGCTTTATTCACGACGTAAAGAAGATTCTCAAGTGGCTGCCTGAGAAAAAGCAGACCCTGTTTTTCTCCGCTACCATGCCCAAAGAAATCGCTGAGCTGGTCAACTCTCTGCTTCACCACCCCGCCCGGGTGGCGGTGGACCCGGTATCCTCGCCGGTAGAGGCCATCCGCCAGTCGGTGTACTTTGTAGACCGGGGCAACAAGACCAAGCTGCTCTCCCTGCTGATGGACCAGTTGGGCGTAAAAAATGCGCTGGTCTTTACTCGCACCAAGCACGGGGCCAACAAGGTGGCCCGGGATCTGGTCAAAGCGGGTATTACCGCCGCTGCCATCCACGGCAACAAGAGCCAGACTGCCCGGCAGCAGGCGTTGGCCGACTTCAAGTCCGGAGCCATCCGCTGTTTGGTGGCCACTGACATCGCCGCCCGGGGACTGGACATTGAGGAGCTCTCCCACGTGTTCAACTACAACCTCCCCGAGGTGCCTGAGACCTATGTCCACCGCATCGGCCGCACCGGCCGGGCGGGCCATGGAGGCACCGCCGTGGCATTTTGTGATTTCAGCGAAAAACCCCTGCTGAAAGAGATTGAAAAACTCATTGGCCGCGCCATTCCTGTGGTAGAGGACCACCCCTATCCTATGGTGGACCTCCAGGCCCCCAAGCGGGATAAGAACGGCCGCATCATCAACGAGGAGGACGCCCAGGCCCGAGCCGCCGCCAAGGAGCAGCGCCGTGCCCGGGATGAGGCCAGAAAGGCGGCCGCTCAGCGCAAGGCGGAAGCGGCGCAGGCTGCTCCCCAGCCTGTGGCTGAGACTCCGGTCCAGACACAGGAGGAGGCACCTGCCAAGTCCCGGCGCCGCCGCCGCAAGGCCAAAGCAAAGCCCAAGCAGGTTGAGCAGGTACAGGCTGCCCCGGTGTCCCAAGTCTCCGAGCCGGAGCCTCAGGTCCAGCAGACCTCCCGCCGCCGTAAGCTGACCCGGCCGGGCAGCCGCATGGAGACCGGAAATGCCATGCCTCGTACCGATTTCTCCCGTCCTAATCCTCTGGCGGGCGATCATATCATGGACGCCACCGCCCGGCTTCTGGCGCCCCGCAAGCCCCTGAGCGTTCAGGAGTCTCCGCTGTCCCACCGCTCCGCGCCCCGCAGTCGCCGTAAGGAACGTCGGGGCGAGAAGGAGCCCCGGGTTGAGACAGTCCAGACCAAGGACAAAGGAAAGGTCAAAGCGGTCCCTTCCGCACCCAAGAAAAAGGAGGAGCCGGTCTCTGGGAAAAAGAAGAATTCCCGTCCGGACCGCCGCCGGGACCGTGGGCCCAGAGGGCCGATCGAGCCCATGCGCTCCAACCGGGTGAAGGATTCCACCGAGCAAAAGAGCCTGATGAAGCCCTACTACTTGGACAACTAAAGGAATATCTCGATATTTAATATAACTGGAGGGTATCAAAATGGATTATCAAGCCATGTATCAGCAGAAGCTGACCACCGCCGAAGAGGCGGTCAAGGTAGTCAAATCCGGTGACTGGGTGGACTACGGTTGGTGCACCAACCACCCCATCGCCCTGGACAAGGCCCTGGCCGCTCGTAAGGACGGGCTGCGGGACGTGAAGGTCCGCGGCGGCGTTACCATGTGGATGCCGGAGATCGCCAAGGCCGAGGATGCCGGTGAGCACTTCACCTGGAACTCCTGGCACTGCAGCGGCATTGACCGTAAGATCATGACCAAGGGCATGGGCTTCTTCAGCCCCATGCGCTATTCCGAGCTGCCCCGTTTCTACCGGGAGAACCTGACCGTGGACGTGGCTATGCTCCAGGTCACCCCCATGGACAGCCACGGTAACTTCAGCTTTGCTCTGGCCGCCTCTCACCTGGCCGACATGCTGGAGAAGGCCAAGGTCATCATCCTGGAAGTGAACAAGAACATGCCTTGGGTGTACGGTCTCACCGGCTGTGAGATCAACATCAAGGACGTGGACTATGTTGTGGAAGGGGATAACCCCGAGGTCGCTCAGCTGGGCGGCGGCGGCGAGCCCACCGCGGTGGACAAGGCTGTGGCCGAGCTCATCGTGCCTCAGATCCCCAACGGCGCCTGCCTGCAGCTGGGCATCGGCGGCATGCCCAACACCATCGGCGCTATGATCGCTCAGTCCGATCTGAAGGACCTGGGCGTTCACACCGAGATGTACGTGGACGGCTTTGTGGACATGGCTATGGCGGGCAAGCTCACCGGTAAGAACAAGGCTCTGGATAAGGGCCGCCAGGTGTACGCCTTTGCTGCCGGCTCCAAGAAGCTGTACGACTACGTGGACCGCAACCCCGACGTGATGGCTGCTCCTGTGGACTACACCAACGACGTGCGGGTGCTGGCTCAGCTGGATAACTTCATCTCCATCAACAACGCCATTGATATGGACCTGTTTGGCCAGGTGAACGCTGAGTCTGCCGGCCTCAAGCACATCTCCGGCACTGGCGGCCAGCTGGACTTCGTGATGGGCGCTTACCTGTCCAAGGGCGGCAAGAGCTTCATCTGCATGTCCTCTACGGTCACCGGCAAGGACGGCACTGTGAAGAGCCGTATCGTGCCCACCCTCACTCCCGGTTCCATCTGCACGGATCCCCGCTCCTGCGTGCACTACATCGTCACCGAGTACGGCATGGTCAACCTGAAGGGCCTGTCCACTTGGGAGCGCGCCGAGGCGCTCATCTCCATCGCTCACCCCGACTTCCGTGAGCAGCTCATCCAGGACGCCGAGAAGATGCACATCTGGCGCCGCAGCAACAAGTAAGAATAAAAATTTCAGCCCCGCCGTTTGGCGGGGCTGTTTTTTACGCTTCCAAGCTCCAAATAAAGTTTTCCAGCTTCAGACGGCTGCCCACTGTGGTGCCCTCGGGCAGTAGAAACATGGTGATAGAGTGCTCTTGACCCTGATCGCCGAGCAGTTGAGCGTAGTCGCCGTTGATGTCCGTGACGGTGTAAAAAATAGGTTCCATCCTGATTCCCTCCTGCTTTTTTTAAAGTATAACGTATGTTTCCTTTCCTGTCTACCTTGTTAAAACTATCCCGTTTATTGGACATATCATTTGCTATACTCAGATCATCCAAAGAAGATATAAACAAGCATCAAGGGATATGGAAAGGAGCATACGCCATGGATTACAGCATTGTTTGGGTAAGAGGACATGTGGAGGTATATGACTGGGCCGGGCGGTTCTGCTTTTCCGCCGACAGCGAGCGGGAGGCTCGTGAGGAACTGGAAGGTGCGGCCTGACGGCGGTATCACAAGGATTTTCTTACATTCCGCGAAAAAATGTGCTAAAATATAGTTACAGCGTGTGGTTCTGAGAACGTAAGTCCAGTTGTCAGAACCACACGCTTTTTCATTTTTATCAGAATGGGGGAGCCTTGATGTTTTCGATTGGAAGTCTCATCGTATACAGCGGTACTGGTGTGTGCCGGGTGGAGGCAGTTGGACCGCCTCCGTTTGATCCGGGTTCCAAAGTGGAGTACTACACTTTGATCCCGCTGCAGAGTACGGGGACCATCTATGTACCGGTAGATACCAAAGTATTTATGCGGCCGATTCTCAGCCGGGAGGCAGCTCAGGAATTGATCCGCCGTATTCCGGAAATCCAACAGGCGCAGTTGGAACATCTGGATTACCGTATGCTGGCCCAGCGCTACCGCAGTTTTCTGGACAGCCATTCCTGTGAGGATCTGGTCCAGCTTATCAAAACTGCGTACACCAAAAGCAGAGCCAATACCCGCAGCGGAAAGAAGCCCAGCAAGGTGGACCAGGATTTTCAGAAGCGGGCAGAATTTCTTCTCCACGATGAGCTTTCGGCCGCTTTGGATATTCCGTTTGATGAGGTGGGGGACTACATCACCAAACAGGTGGAGCAGAAGAAACAGACTGGATGAGATTCAGGAGTCGATATATGCCCGTACCCGCAGCTGGACGCCCAGACTCTGGGCAATGGAGCGGCTCTCCTCAATCTCAGCGGGGTCGGTTCCTTTATCCACCACGGTAAATACCACGTGGGGGACATAGGTTTTGGACTCTTTGGCAAAGTCCAGCATGGCCTGGTAGGCTTCCTCGCCCTGGATGGGGTGGCACAGGGCCACGTAATCGGCGGCGTTGTTGGCATTGAGAGAGATAGAAAGGGTATCAATGCGTCCCTTCAGCTCCGGGCATACGTCACGGCCGTTGATGAGATTGGCATGGCCGTTGGTATTGATACGCACCGGGGGAAGCTGGTCCCCGTAGCGGGCCTTCAGCTCGTCTACCAGCCAGAGAATGTCGTCCAGACGGTAGGTGGGCTCACCATAGCCGCAGAAGACGATTTCACGGTAGCTGGGGATGTCCCGGCTGAGGAAGCTGTCCAGAGCCTCCTGGCGGGTGGGTTCCCGCTCCAGCCACAGGGAGTCCTCTGTATAGATGGAGCCCTCTTTTTTACCATGGCGCAGACAGAACTCACAGTTGCAGTTGCACTTGTTGGTGAGGTTGACGTACAGCGCCCCCTCGTATTCGTAGGTGATGGTCATATCCCTTATGCCTCCTCGATGTGGAAAAACCGTTTGCCGTTTTCCAGAGTGATGCGGGCCACCTCTTCCGCGTCCATGCCCTTTACCTCGGCGATCTTCTCCGCCACCAGATGGACCTTGCCGGAGTCGTTGCGCTTGCCGCGGAAGGGTTCCGGGGTGAGATAGGGAGAGTCGGTCTCGATCATGATCCGGTCCATAGGCAGCCAGTCGATGACCTCCAGAGCCTTGCGGGCATTTTTATAGGTGATGGTGCCGGTAAAGGACAGCATCCATCCCAGCTTTACCAGCACTTTAGCGTCCTCCAGACTGCCGGAGTAGCAGTGGTATACGCCGGTGACCTGGGGATGGGAGCGGACCACTTCCAGGCAGTCGTGGTGAGCCTCACGGTCGTGGATGATGACCGGCAGCTGAAGCTCCTGTGCCAGCTCCATCTGCCGGTGGAAAACCATCTGCTGGAACTCCTTGGGGGGATTTTCTTTCCAGTAGTAGTCCAAGCCAATCTCACCGATGGCCTTTACCTTGGGATGGGCAGCTAGGGCTTTCAGTTCGTCCACCCAGCTGTCCTGCCAGGGACCACAGTCGGAGGGATGTACCCCTACGGCAGCGTAGACGAAGGGGAACCGGTCAGCCAGCTCCACGGCGGTGCGGGAGGTCTCCAGGTCGCAGCCGGGATTTACAATGAGCGCCACATCCTGCTGGGGCATACCGGCCAGCAGCTCCAGACGGTCGGCGTTGAAAGCCCCGGAATCATAGTGGGCGTGGGTATCAAATACACGCATAATTTTTCCTCGATTTCCTTTTAAAATGAAACAGATGCCAATGAAGGAGGTGGAAGCGGCCCGTAGTTGGGCCGCTTCCACGATTTATACAACTATATAATATCATACTGCCCGGGGGTACAAAATGCAAGAGGTTACGCCTGCGGGGTGAGATCCATCACGTATTGATCGCCGGGGCGGCCTTCCTGCGTTCCATCATCGAAAAACTCCTGGAAGGTAAATTGAAAGGTGCTCTGATCGTCAGGTACTTGATAGACCAGAACGCCGCTGCGGCTCTCTCTGGGGGCGAGCTCATATTCTGTGGGCAACTGCTGATCACAGTAGTACTCCACCGGCATACACCGGGTATCATCCTGGCTCATACTGTCCCAGGAGAGCTGAAAATCGCTGTCGAACATAGTTACCGCTTGAGGGTACGTGCTCTTCAGAGTCAACTCCACCACCACCAGCTGATCCCCCTGCGCGCTGATATAGCCGCCGTACTCTTGGGTGGATTCTACTTCGGTTACCGTATAATCAAACCACGCTGTGGATACTGTGTCGCCCAGGGAAAAGTGCTGGTCTGTGTCATTCTGTCCGCTGCTGCAGCCGGTGAGCAGCAGGGCGGAGGCCAGCACCCAAGCCAATCTTTTTCCGATGGGGGCCACCTTCTTTCGTTCTTTTTTGAAATTATACCCGACACAGCCCGGAAAGACAAGAGGGAGCGGCCTGTTTGTAGTCAGTGTGCTGGTTCTTTTTTGCATATCTTATTATTTTTTATCGGTTTCGTAACCATCTTGCCTCTGTGCGGTTGACGGCCCGCCGGTTTCCGGATATAGTTATTTTTGTTCAAAAGAGCGGTACGCCGGCCAGCGCCGGCGTCCAAAAACTGGCTCGCTTCCTGCCTTGGCGTAAAGCAGCCCAACCTGGTTGGTTTTTTCTGGACAAGGTCGGGCGCTCTATGATAAAATTAGTTATCACAGTTTCCGCCGAAGCTGGCGCCTACCTGGGAGCCAGAGCCAACAACTACATCATAGAGAAGGAGATCAACATGGAAATCCGCAAAATTTTCGTCGTCGGTTCCGGCCTGATGGGCAGCGGTATTGCCCAGACCGCCATTCAGTGCGGCTATGAAGTGATCCTGAATGACCAGAGCAAGGCCGCTCTGGAGCGCGGAGTGACCGGTATCACCAAGCGCCTGGAGCGTCTGGTGGAGAAGGGCAAAATGACAGCCGAGGAGAAGGACGCCTGTCTGGCCCGCCTCACCACCTCCGTCAGCGTTCACGTGGCCTCCAATGTGGATCTGGTCATCGAGGCCATCTACGAGAACCTGGAGGCTAAGCAGGCTATTTTCCAGCAGCTGGATAAGATCTGCGACAGCCGCACCATCTTTGCCTCCAACACCTCCTCTATCTCCATGACCAGCCTGGCTGCTGCCACCAGCCGTCCTGATCGCGTGGTTGGCCTGCACTTCTTCTCCCCCGTGCCCGTTATGAGCCTGGTGGAGATCGTCTACGGCCTGCGCACCTCTCAGGAGACCATCGACATCGTCACTGAGGTTGGTAAGCACATGGGCAAGCGTCCCATCCTGGCCAAGGATAAGCCCGGCTTCATCGTCAACCGTATGTTGCTGCCCATGCTCAACGAGGCCGTACAGGTTCTGGACGAGGACATCGGCTCCGTGGAGGACGTGGATGAGGGTATGCTCCGCGGCTGTAACCACCCCATGGGCCCCCTGGCTCTGGCGGACATGATCGGCCTGGACATCCTGCTGGAGGTTATGGAGACCTTCTACATCGACCTGGGCGACACCAAGTACCGCCCCGCCCACCTGCTGCGCAAGATGGTGGCCGCCGGCTATCTGGGCCGGAAGTCCGGCGCTGGCTTCTATGTCTATGAGGAAGGCAAGAAGGTCGGCGTCAACCCCGTGCTGGTTAAGGGCTGATCCCCCTTTACCATAAATTCACTGTTTCCGCTCTGAACCGCTCCCTGGGGCTCCGCCGGGCCCCAGGGAATCTTTTTGTGTCATTCCCTCGGAAAGGAGAACCTCTTTGGAACTGCGCGAATATTGCCCCCTGGACTGCCCGGAGCTGGCCCGGCTGTTCTATCAAACGGTGCATACTGCCAACGCCGTCGACTATACTCCCCAGCAGCTGGATGCCTGGGCGGATGGGCATACCGACCTGGCTGCATGGAACCGCTCCTTCCTCAGCCACTATACGCTGGTGGCTCAGCAGGAGGATCAGATCATCGGCTTTGGCGATATCTGTCGGGACGGCTATCTGGACCGGCTGTATGTGCATCCAGACTGGCAGCGCCAGGGCGTTGCCACAGCCCTGTGTGATCGGCTGGAGGCATGCTGCGGCGCGTCCCGCCTGTATGCCCACGCATCCATCACAGCATTGCCCTTTTTTCAGGGGCGGGGCTACCAGATGGTGCAGGAGCGCCAAGTGGAGCGAAAAGGGATCCTGCTGACCAATTTTTTGGTGGAAAAGGAGCCGCGGCTCTGAACGTGTTTCCAGCGCTTACATTTTAATAAAAAATGCCGGACCTTTTTCAGGTCCGGCATTTTTTATATCAGCACATTTTTGCGCCCGCGGGGATCTTGTCATCCAGCATGACCAGGTTGAGACGCTCCTCACCCTTTTCAGTGTGGACGGCGGAGAGCAGCATGCCGCAGCTCTCCTGGCCCATCATCTTGCGGGGAGGCAGGTTGACGATGGCCATCAGGGTCTTGCCCACCAGCTCCTCAGGCTTATAGTACATGGCGATGCCGGAGAGGATCTGACGGTCCACACCGGTGCCGTCGTCCAGGGTGAACTTCAGCAGCTTGTTGGACTTCTTCACATTCTCACAGGCCTTCACCTTGACCGCACGGAAATCGCTCTTGCAGAAGGTGTCAAAGTCGACCTTCTCCTCCAGCTGGGGCTCCAGCTCCAGAGCGGGCAGAGCGGCCTTCTTAGCTTCCTCAGCGGCCTTCTCCAGCTCCTCCAGCTCCTTGGCAGCGTCGATGCGGGGGAAGAGGTTGTCGCCCCGGGTGACGGTCACGTCGGCGGGCAGGCTGCCGAAGACAGCGGCGCTCTCCCAGGTGGAGCAGGCGTCGCAGGCGCCGATCTGGCGCAGGATCTCAGCGGCGGAGGTGGGAATGAAGGGAGTCAGCAGGATGGCGCACACCCGCAGGGTCTCCAGCAGGTTATACATGACAGTGGCCAGACGCACGCCGTTGGCCTCCATGTCCTTGGCCAGCACCCAGGGAGCATTCTCATCGATATACTTGTTGGCCCGGGAAATGACCTTGAAGATCTCGCTCAGAGCGTTCTGGAAAGCATAGTGCTCCATCTGCTCCTCGTAGCGGCCGCGCAGGGCGGACACCATGGCGGTGAGCTCCTCATCCAGGGGGTCGGCCTGGCGCTCCTTGGGCAGAGTGCCGTTGAAGTACTTACCCACCATGGACACGGTGCGGCTCAGGAGGTTGCCCAGGTCGTTGGCCAGATCCACGTTGATGGTGTTGATGAGAGCCTCGTTGGAGAAGTTGCCGTCGGAGCCGAAGGGGAAGGTGCGCAGCAGGAAGAAACGCAGGGCGTCCACACCGAAGCGCTCAGCCAGGATATAGGGGTCCACCACGTTGCCCTTGGACTTGGACATCTTGCCGCCGTCCAGCAGAAGCCAGCCGTGGCCAAATACCTTCTTAGGCAGAGGCATGTCCATGCTCATGAGCATAGCGGGCCAGATAATGGAGTGGAAGCGGACGATCTCCTTGCCCACAAAGTGGACGTCGGCGGGCCAGAACTTCTCATAGTCGTCATACTTGTCGTTGAGGAAGCCCAGAGCGGTGGTGTAGTTGAACAGAGCGTCCACCCACACATAGACCACATGGCCGGGGTCAAAGTCCACAGGTACGCCCCAGGTAAAGCTGGTGCGGGAGACACACAGGTCCTCCAGGCCGGGCTTGATGAAGTTGTTGACCATCTCATTGACACGGGAGCGGGGCTCCAGGAAGTCGGTGTCCTCCAGCAGGTGCTGGATGCGGTCAGCGTACTTGCTCAGACGGAAGAAGTAGGCCTCCTCCTTGGCGTCCTGAACCTCACGGCCGCAGTCGGGGCACTTGCCGTCCACCAGCTGGCTCTCAGTCCAGAAGGACTCACAGGGTTTGCAGTACTTGCCCACATACTCGCCCTTGTAGATGTCGCCCTTCTCGTACATCTTCTTGAAAATCTTCTGAATGGCGGAGACGTGGTAGTCGTCGGTGGTGCGGATGAAGCGGTCGTTGGAGATGTTCATCAGCTTCCACAGATCCAGCACACCGCGCTCGCCGGTGACGATCTTGTCCACAAACTCCTTGGGGGAGACGCCGGCCTCCTTGGCCTTGTCCTCGATCTTTTGGCCGTGCTCGTCGGTGCCGGTCAGAAACAGCACATCATAGCCGCACAGGCGCTTATAGCGGGCCATGGCGTCGGTGGCCACGGTGCAGTAGGTGTGGCCGATGTGGAGCTTATCGCTGGGGTAGTAGATAGGGGTCGTGATATAAAAGCGTTTGCGTTCCATGATAATACTTCCTCTCGCTCTCAAATTGTTCCATTATCCATATCCTCCTGGGGCATTCGCGGACCCAGGGGAGTGGGAGAAAAGCGCCGGGCGGACAGAGCCGTCAGAGCGCCGAAGCTACACACAACAAAGGAGATTGCCAGCAGGGAATCAAACAGAGACAGGCGGTCAGCCAGAGCGGTAAGCCCAAAGTAGACGCCCATCACCGCAAAGACGGTAAAACTGCGGCAGCGGGGCCGGCGGTAGAAGAAAGCCGCCTGGCCGTGGAGAGCCAGCAGCAGGAAAACCGCGGCCAGCAGGGGAACAAAGGAATTAAGCAGGACCGGGTCACTGGAATAGACCTGGTAGAGCCGAATGAGCCAGGGCAAAGCGGCGTAGGCGGGCAGAGTAGCTGCCAGACGGACCTGCTCACCGGACAGTGCCCGGTAGTTGGATTTTCCAAGCACCAGAGAGCCGATAGCACCGGCCACACAGCCCAGAATGGAAAGACCCAGCGCCGCAGGCAGCAGATGCCGGGAGGGATCAGCCTGCCAGGCCTGCAGATCCTCCATCAGCTGAGGAACGCCGGCAGCTGCCGAGACCAGAAAGCCCATGCCTGCCACCACCATAAGGGTCATATAACCGGTGGAGGAACACTGGAAGGCACGGTCGGCTTCCTCTTCCGAAATGGTCCGACCGCCGGAGCACAGGACCAGCGCCAAAACGGCAACGACCGCCGTCAGGGCCAGCAGAGCCCAGGTGGCGGGAGCGCCGTGGGTAAACAGGTTGGTCGTGGGATCCAGCGCCGAGGAGCGCTGCCACAGCCGTACTGCAAAGCCCGCCGCGCCGCCCACCAGGGCCAGAGCGGGCAGGGCAAAGTCTTTTCTCATGATTGGCCTCCTAAACCAGGGGACAGAGGGGTCTGTCCAGGGATAACTATCCAATTATATATTACCCAACTGGAAAATACAAGGGCAATGCGCGCAGAATTCCCCTTGTCCAGAGGAGTGGGTCACAGTCTGGGACGTCCCTGAGAGCCGCCGCCCGGTTTGCGGAACTGGAGATACATGGCTACCACCAGGGCCACCAGAGCCGCAATGCTGATGATCAGGGAGACTGCTCCGGACAGAAGCTCCATGCGCAGCAGAATCTCCGAGATGGCCAGACAGATCAATGCAACAAACAGCAGGTTGCGGGCGGTGGGATTCATCCGCTTCCGGGTGCCGTCAGTAGCAAATTCTGATTCCGCCACGGGAGCGGTGGTGTAACCGCGCTTTCCCTGAGGATGGCGCTTTTTGTGTTTTGATTTACTCATGATAAATCCTCTCCTGATAAAATCACGCCGCCGCCCAGTACCACGTCGTCCTGGTAAAAGACCACCGACTGGCCGGGGGCAATGGCGCGCTGGGGTTCTTGGAAGGTGAGCCGGGCGGTGTCCGGACCGGTCTGCTCCAGAATGGCGGGCTGCTCCGTCATGCGGTAGCGTACTTTGGCCATCACCTGGATAGGCTGGTCCAGCCGATCCATGGCAATGAGATTAAGTTGTCCGGCAGTCAGGCTGCGGTGAAACAGGGCGGCGTTGGAGCCCAGGGTGACGGTGTTGTCCTGGGGACTGAGCCCGGTCACATACAGTCGGCCCTGGTTGGAGGATACCCCCAGCCCCCGCCGCTGGCCCAGGGTATAGTGGATGATGCCCTGGTGGCGGCCCAGAACGTTGCCCTGGGGATCGACAAAGTTACCTGACGGATAGTGTTTCCCGGTGTGATGACAAATAAAGGAGGCATAGTCTCCGTCCGGGACAAAGCAGATGTCCTGACTGTCGCTTTTCCGGGCGCTGACAAGCCCCTGTTCCAGGGCGATGGCGCGGATCTCATCCTTAGAGAGACGTCCAAGGGGAAAGCGGGTGGCGGCCAGCTGCTGCTGGGTGAGGGTCCAAAGCACATAGCTCTGGTCCTTATCCGGGTGGAGGGCCTTTTTCAGCAGCCAGCGTCCGGAGCCGGAATCCTGTTCCACCTGGGCGTAGTGGCCGGTGGCCAGCAGAGGACAACCCATCTCCTGGGCCGCCTGGAGCAGGGCACCGAATTTGATTGCCCGGTTACACAGCACACAGGGATTGGGAGTCTGGCCCTGTTCATAGGCCTGGACGAAGGGGTCCATCACCTCACGGCGGAAGGATTCCGACAGATCCAGGGTGTGGTGAGAGATACCCAGGCGCTGGGCCACCGCCTGGGCGTCGGCCACATCCCGGGCGGTGTGGCACTGGGAACGCTGGTCGGGGGGCAGGGCGTCGGGTGAGAACAGAGACATGGTAAAGCCAACAGGATCGTAGCCTGCCTGCTGTAAGAGCCAGACAGCGGTGGAACTGTCCACACCGCCGCTCATGGCTGCCGCAATGGGATTCAAAGGGTAACCTCCTTAAAAGCCGCCGGGCGGCCAGTAAAATCAAGGGGAAGTATACCATATTTTGTCCTTATACGCAACCGAAAGCCCATTGCGGCGGGAAAATCTGGGGGAAAAGGTGTATGGAATATTCCAGCGGGACAAAATGCACAAAGGGGAGGATTCCGGGGAAAAAGGGGAAATTAGCCCCTAAAATCGACAAATTCAGCACAAAGCAGGCTGCAAAGGAAAAAGAAGGACGGATAATTTCCAGAAAAAATACATTTGGTATATGTTGATGAAAAAACTGCCGAAAACACAATATCTAGTGGACACGGCCTGCGGGGCATGCTATAATCAAAAACCGTTACGAACAAGGCTGGGGCGGCCCGGCTTTTCATATCTACATCACGAACGAGAAGGAGAGCACCTATGAGAGCCCTTATGAAAGTTGTCAAGCGTGACGGTTCCGTTGTGGACTACGACCGCAGCAAGATCATCACCGCAATCCAGAAGGCGAACGCCGAGGTCTCCGAGGAGGAGCAGCTGAGCCTGGACCGGATCGAGGCCATTGTCAGCCGCATTGAGGATCTGGGCCGGGATAAGCTGCCCGTGGAGGAGATCCAGGACCTGGTGGAGCAGGGCCTGGTGAATGAGAACAAGTTCTATCTGGCCAAGACTTACATTATCTACCGTTATACCCGGGCTCTGGTGCGCAAGCAGAACACGACCGATGAGTCCATCCTCTCCCTGCTGCGCAATGAGAACAAGGAATTGGCCGAGGAGAACTCCAATAAGAACACCATGATCGCCGCCACTCAGCGCGACTACATTGCCGGCGAGGTGAGCCGAGACTTGACCCGCCGCATCCTGCTGCCTGAGTATATCTCCAAGGCTCACGACGAGGGTGCCATCCACTTCCACGACGCCGACTACTTTATCCAGCCCATCTTCAACTGCTGCCTCATCAACATCGGCGACATGCTGGACAACGGCACCGTAATGAACGGTAAGCTCATTGAGTCCCCCAAGAGCTTCCAGGTGGCCTGCACCGTCACCACCCAGATCATCGCCTGTGTGGCCTCCAACCAGTACGGCGGCCAGAGCGTGGATATGAGCCACCTGGGCAAGTATCTGCGCCGCAGCCGGGAGAAGTTCCGCAAGCACATCTCCTATGAGTGCGCCGGCCTGGTGGACGAGGCGACTGTGGAGCGTCTGGTGGATGACCGGGTGCGGGACGAGCTCAAGAGCGGCGTGCAGACCATCCAGTATCAGATCAATACCCTCATGACCACCAACGGTCAGTCCCCCTTTGTCACCCTGTTCCTCAATCTCCAGGAGGGCGACCCCTACCTGGAGGAGAACGCCATGATCGTGGAAGAGGTGCTGCGCCAGCGTCTGGAGGGCATCAAAAACGAGAAGGGCGTGTATATCACCCCCGCCTTCCCCAAGCTGGTCTACGTGCTGGACGAGCACAACTGCCTCAAGGGCGGCAAGTACGACTATATCACCGAGCTGGCCGTCAAGTGCTCCGCTAAGCGGATGTACCCCGACTATATCTCTGCCAAGAAGATGCGGGAAAACTACGAGGGCAACGTCTTCTCTCCCATGGGCTGCCGCTCCTTCCTGTCTCCCTGGAAGGACGAGAACGGCAACTACAAGTTTGAGGGCCGCTTCAACCAGGGCGTGGTCTCCCTGAACCTGCCCCAGATTGGTATTCTGGCCGGTGGAAACGAGGAGAAGTTCTGGTCCTTGCTGGATGAGCGGCTGCAGCTGTGCTTTGAGGCTCTGATGTGCCGCCATGAGGCCCTGAAGAACGTCCACTCCGACTCCAGCCCCATCCACTGGCAGTACGGCGCCATTGCCCGCCTGCCCAAGGGTGCGCCCATTGAGCCTCTGCTCTACGGCGGCTACTCCTCCATCTCTCTGGGCTACATCGGCCTTTATGAGGTGACCAAGCTCATGAAGGGAGTCAGCCACACCCAGCCCGGCGGCCAGGAGTTTGCCCAGAAGGTGATGGCCCGGCTGCGCAAGGCCTGCGACGACTGGAAGGCGGAGACCAACATTGGCTTCGCTCTCTACGGCACTCCCGCTGAGAGCCTGTGCTACCGCTTCGCCCGCATCGACAAGGAGCGCTTCGGTTCCATTCCTGATGTGACCGATAAGGGCTACTACACCAACAGCTATCACGTGGATGTGCGGGAGCACATCGACGCCTTCGATAAGTTTACCTTTGAGAGCCAGTTCCAGAAGATATCCACCGGCGGCTGTATCTCCTATGTGGAGATCCCCAACATGCGCCACAATCTGGAGGCCCTGAAGGAGGTTGTCAAGTTCATCTACGACAACATTCAGTACGCCGAGTTCAACACCAAGAGCGACTACTGCCAGTGCTGCGGCTACGACGGAGAGATCACCATCAACGATGATTTCCAGTGGGAGTGCCCCGTCTGCCACAACACTGACCAGAGCAAGATGAACGTCACCCGCCGTACCTGCGGTTATCTGGGGGAGAACTACTGGAATGTAGGTAAGACGAAGGAAATCAAATCCCGCGTTCTGCACCTTTGATCCGCTTTCTTGAAAGAAAGCTTGGCAAAGAACTTCCTGCAAAGCTGCGCTTTGTACCTCCGTGCCCTCCGGCCGCTGCACGGCTGGAGGGCACGGTATTTTTAAAGAAAATCATCTTTATGTTTCCGCCTGGGCGGAAATGCTGTGAGGCTGAAAACTATGAACTATGCTGACATCCGGCCCATCGATGTGGCCAACGGCCCGGGTATCCGGGTTTCCCTGTTTGTCTCCGGCTGCACCCACGCCTGCCCGGAGTGCTTTAACCCCGAGGCCTGGGACTTCCAGTATGGAGCGCCCTTTGGCCCGGAGCAGGTGGAACAGATCCTCTCAGCGCTGGGCAAGTCCTATGTGCGGGGACTGTCTCTGCTGGGTGGCGAACCCTTCCACCCCAACAATCAGAAGACGGTGCTGGAACTGGTCAAGCAGGTCCGACAGCAGTATCCCCAGAAGGATATCTGGTGCTACACCGGCTACCTCTTTGAGGATCTGGCTGCCGGAAAGGTGGGGGACTATGGCCGTGCTCTGCTGGAACAGCTGGACGTGCTGGTGGACGGTCCCTTTGTCATTGCCCAGAAAAATCTGAGCCTGCGCTTCCGTGGCTCATCCAACCAGCGTATTTTGGAGGTTCAGCCCTCTTTGGAGCGGGGCGAACCGGTGCTGTGGGACGAGGCCAGTGTGGAATAAGAAAATCCCGTGCTTCCTTTGGTAAGGAAGCACGGGATTTTTTGTGCTTATGATTTGGAAATCTCTGGGTGGGCACCCTCTGCCTCCACATGGGAGTTGGCACGTACCAGAGCAAAGGCTTTTTTGCGTACGATCAGGAAGAAAATAATGTGTACCGCGCCGGTCACGATCCAGGAGATGGGATAGGAAATATACAGATTTTCCGGGGTGCGGTCCACCTGGAAGATGGTGAAGATCCAGACAATACGAAGGCCGCAGGCGCCGATGAGGGAGACGATCATGGGGCCTACCGAGTAGCCAAGGCCGCGTAGGCTGCCTACCATGGTGTCCATGATACCGCACAGAGCGTAGGTTCGGGCGATGTAGCCAAGACGGATGATGCCCTGCTGGATGACGTCCTCCTCGCCAGGGGCATAAATGCTTACCAGAGGATGGCCAAACAGATAGGCAAGGTTGCCCAGTACCACACCGGTGATGATGACGAAGGTCTGGCAGTAGATGAGAGATTTATCCACACGCTTACATTCGCCGGCACCGTAGTTCTGTCCGGTAAAGGTGAGGTTGGTCTGATAGAAGGCGTTCATGGCCTGGTAGACGAAGTTTTCAATGTTGGCGGAGGCGGCGGAGCCAGCTACTACCGTGGAGCCGAAGGAGTTGATGGAGGACTGGATAAGCACATTGGACAGGGAGAAGACGATGCCCTGGAAACCGGCAGGCAGGCCAATTTCCATGATCTGCCCCAGAATGTGCCGGTCGATGTGCATATCCCGCAGGTTCAGGCGCAGGGGGCCGTCCTCGTGGGTAAGGCACATCAGGACCAGACCGGCCGAGATGTACTGAGAGATGGTCGTGGCCATCGCTACGCCAGCCACGCCCATGCCCATCAGGATAACAGAGATCAGATTCAGCACTACATTTACCACGCCGGCAATGATCAGGTAGAACAAAGGACGCTGGGTATCGCCCTGGGCGCGAAGAATCGCTGCGCCGAAGTTGTAGGCCATAGTGGCGGGCATACCCAAAAAGTAGATGCGCAGATAGAGAGTGGACAGGTTGATTACGTCCTCGGGAGAGGACATCCATACCAGAAGCTGATGGGACATGATGGCACCGAATACCGCCAGCACCGCGCCGCTGACCAGAGCCATGAGAATGGAGGTATGTACCGCTTTGCTTACCATGTCATGGCGCTTACCGCCCAGATTTCGGGCCACTACTACGTTGGTACCAACCGACAGGCCAACAAACAGGGCGATGAGCAGGTTGATCAGAGAGGTAGTGGAGCCTACGGCGGCCAGTGACTCCTTGCCTGCAAACCGACCGACCACGATAACGTCTGCGGCATTAAACAGGAGCTGGAGGATACTGGATGCCATCAAGGGAATGGCAAACTTTAAAATCTTATCCGCAAGTGATCCATGGCACATATCCATCTGGTGGCGCGGTTTGCCTAACATGGTGCGATCGTCCTTTCTTCCTGTCCTCACGTTGCCAGCTGGTGCTTTTTTTGGATGGTTTGCCTATATTATAACACGCTGAGCCGGGGTATGTGAAGAGAATTTCACAAAAATAGCAGGCCGGAAGGAACTCTGAATATACCAGGTTTCTTCCCGACCAGACAAGAGTAAATCATACAACAAATATTTCCTGGAATCAATAGCAAAACAAACAGGCATGGAGAGGAAAACGTCCTCTTACCATGCCTGTTTTTGTATACGTGTGCCAAATTCAGGTGGGGACAGGGCTGGATTGTGCGATGACCAGCAAGTCACCAGACAAAATAACCGTGTCTCCGCCCGGAATGATGGTATCCAGTCCACGCTTGATGAGAATGATCAACGTGTGGTTTGGAAGATTGAGATCACGCAGCTGTTTTCCCTGCCAGCGGTGGCCGCGTTCCACGGCCACTTCCTGAAGGGACAACTGCTCCCGGTCCTCAAAGCCTCGTGCGGCGATGACTAGCAGATCTCCCGCCTGAAGCAGCGTATCGCCCTGAGGGACAATGGTTTGCCCGGACCGGGCAATCATAACGACCAGCAAATCATTGGGCAGCAGAAGATCCTTCAAGGTCTGTCCAGTCCAGGGGTGAGACTGGTCCAGATGCACTTTGATAAAATCAATGCTGCTCTCCTCCTGGTAGTCGTTGAAGGTTTTGCCCACATCACCGGTGTGGTCGATCATGGACAGCCGGGCAGATATCCAGGGCAGTAGGGTACCCTGAATGGAAATGGACAGCAGAACGATGCAGAACACCAGGTTGAACAGGTGATAATGGGTAGAAGCGCCGCCCAGCACTGCCATAATGGCAAACACGATAGAGGCTACACCGCGCAGGCCAGCCCAGGATACCACACCGATCTGCCCCAAAGAGGGGCGGAAGGGGAGCAGCAGCAGGCCCACTACGGCAGGACGGGCAATGAGGGTGAGAAAGGCGGTGATAGCCAGAGCGGGGAGAAGTACAGCGGGCAGTTCCACCGGGGTGACCAGCAGGCCTAAAAGGAAGAAGATAAGTACCTGACACACATGGGTGATCACATCAAAGAAGTGGACCATGTACCGCTTCTGGGGCAGACTGCACCGGCCCAGCCAAATACCGCACAGGTAGACGCTGAGGTAACCGTTTCCGCCAAGCACAGAGGGCAGGGCGTAAGCGGTGATGACCATAGAAAAGATGAAGATGGTCTGGTTCTGATCCGACTGGAATGTGCCTCGTCCTAAAATCCAGGCAGACAGCCGACCAAGCAGCAGGCCTCCTGCGGCACCCAAAGCGATCTGCTGGAGCAGCAGAAGAGGAACTGAGATTTCCTGCCCGGTGAGGACAGCCACCGCGACGGAGGTGAGCATATAGGAGATGGGGTCGTTGGAACCGGATTCGAGCTCCAAAAGAGAGTCGGTATGCTCTTTTAGAGCTAACTTTTTAGTGCGCAGGATATTGAACACCGAGGCCGCGTCAGTGGAGGAAATCACCGAGCCGATAAGCAGGCTCTCTGCCCAGGACAGATGGAACACCAAATGGACAAAGACCGCCACACTGCCGGCGGTACAGGCCACGCCCAGGGTGGACAGGACGACGGATTGCACTGCCACCGGGCGGGCAGCAGTCAGATTCGTGCCGAAGCCGCCGTAAAACATAATAAAGATCAGGCTGACAGAACAGATGGTGTTGACTGCCGCATAATCGTCAAACTGGATGTGCAGAAGACCGTTTTCTCCAAAGCACATACCCAGGACAATAAAGACGAGAAGGGAGGGGACGGCCAGTTTTTCCACCCAGCGGTTCATTAGAATACAAATCAGGATAACGGTACCAACCAGCAAAAGAACGTGATCCATTATCTACCTCCTTAAAATGCAATAATATAACTATTATAGCATGGAAACAGGAGAAAAGACGAAAAGATCGTGGAAATACTGTTAAAAAAGTATAAAGAGGAGCGCTTTGCGCTCCTCTTTACAGTGGCAGGAATTAAAATAATCAGGGGGTGACCGCCCAAACCCGGGCGGGCAGACCGGTAGCGCCGGTAATGCGGGGGAAGGACACCATCACCACCGCGCCGGCAGGGGCAACCTGATCCAGATTGCACAGCAGCTCCACCTGCACCTTGCCATGGCTGAGCACATACCGCTCGCAGGCCAGGTCGCCGGCCTGAGCAGCCAGTGCGGAGGCGTCGGTGTCAATGGTCTCATGGCCGTTGGCAGCGGCGGAGCGGGTCTCATAGATATACTTCAGGGCCTCCATGGACCAACCGGGGGTATGCTCACCGCCCTCAGCGTCAAAGTTGGACAGGGCATCCATGCTGGGCCAGCGCTTGCTCCAGTCAGTGCGCAGGGCCACAAAAGCGCCCTCGGGGATGGGACCGTACTTGGTCTCATAGTCCAGAATATCCTGGACGGTTACCGCGTAGTGCACATCCTGGGCCACCTTGTCGGTGACGTCAATGACGCACAGAGGGAAGACCAGCTGCTCCACGCCGTAGGCCTCGGAGGAGACGCCTTCTTTGTCAAAGTGGCTGGGGAAGTCGATGTGGGTGCCGAACTGACCGGGGAAGCAGAAGGTCTGGATGAGACAATCCAGCATGGGGTTGCCCCAGTCATACACGGTCTTGCACAGCTCCACCGAGCCCTCGGGAATTCCAGCCCAGAAGGGACTGTCGTTGTCCAGGGGGTGAGAGAGCTCTACCCACTTGTACTCTTTGGCCCGCTTCAGGCCTTCCCAAAGTTCGTACATAAACAACACTCCTTTATATATAATGGAAATAGGATAAACAAAGGATATCGGTCCGGGATCAGTTTGCCCGGACCAGGAGCAGGACTGTCTCGAGTGTTGTCCCATATTCCAAGGGAAGTTCTTTCACTTCCTCGCCGTCAATCGGCACAGGGAAATTGAACACAATGTTTTTAATCCAACAGCCGTCCTTCCTCTTTTCCGGAAACATATCGATTCGCTCAATAAAGGCTTTCATAAACTCTTTCTGCTCCGCTTCCGTTGCAGAATTGTAGACTTCATCAAACGCCAATAAGAGCTGATAGATATTGTCGCCGGAAATTTTCTCTTGTCTGATGCTGCGGATCTGATTTTGCAGCTCGTCAATCTGCGCTTCGATTTCACCTATCATATCATACTGTTCATCATAACGGCGCTGCAAATCCAAAATTTTTCTGTCATAATGGGCATCATTGATGTCCAAGGTGTCCATCTGACGCTCCAATCGACTTTTTGTACCCAAAACCTGCTTTAATTGTCCCTGCAAAACAGTAACCTGTTTTTCCATATCTGCCGTATCAACAGCCGTTCCGATCTTCGCTTTAATCGCTTCCACAAACCGGGGCTTGTTGACCATAGCAGAAATAATTTTTGCCACCATTTTATTGATTTCCGTTTGCTCAATGTTGAGCCGGAAGCTACACTCATGTCCCGTGGCTGTGACCGTGTTTTTGCAGTAGTAATAATACCTTGTTTTCTTGTCCTTGCTGTGAGCTTTGGCAATATTGCCGTACATACTTTTGCCGCAGCATGGACATTTCAGGATGCCGGACAGGATGTGTGCATGGTCTGGATTGTTCACCTTTTCCCGCTTGAAGGAATTGAGCTTACGTTTATCCTGTGCCAGTGCCCAATCTTCTTCGGATATGATAGCTTCATGCTGCCCCTCATAGATAGGGAACTCCGATTGCTCAACCACGTGCATTTCATTTCTCGTACCCTGTTTCTTTTCGGTTCTCCGTCTGCCATAGGCGATTTTACCCATATAAACAGGATTGTCAAGCACATCCAGCACAAAGTCCCTCGAAAATCCGGGAATGGTATTGTTCTGCCGCAGCTTCTTTACATAGCCATTCCGATTCAGATATTTGGCAACTCCGGCAACACCATCGTTAGTGTGGATATAGCGGTCATAGATGACACGGATAACTTCGACCTCGTCCTCAGCAATGACAAGATTACCGTTTTCCAGCTTGTAGCCATAGGGAGCAAAGCCGCCGTTCCACTTACCTTCACGAGCCTTTTGCTCTCGTCCTGCCATTGTCTGTGTTCGGATATTCTCTCGCTCAATCTCCGCAACCGCAGACAGTACCGAAATCATCAGCTTACCGGCATCCTTGGAGCTGTCAATGCCATCTTCTACGCAAATCAGATTGACTCCAAAATCCTGCATGAGCTGCAAGGAGTTCAAAACATCTGCTGCATTTCTGCCAAACCGGGAGAGCTTAAAGACGAGTACATACGAAACGCCATCTTTTCCATCTTGAATGTCGTTCAGCATCCGCTGGAACTCCTGCCGTCCTTGGATATTCTTTCCGGAAAATCCCTCGTCAGAATACTCTCCGGCAATAACCATATCCTCGTATGCCGCATATTTCCGCAGCTTATCTCGCTGGGCATCCAAGCTGTACCCATCAACCTGTATGGCGGTGGACACTCTTGTATATAGATAACATTTAATTTGCTTCTTTTTCAGAATCGCCACCTCCCTCGTCTATTTCCTTTACCATCAATCCTTCGTTGCGGACATAATACTCCAAAAGCCAAAGCACATAGTCCGGTGCATGGCGATTATCCAGTTCCCACTCCGTCATGGTACGATATGGGATATGGACACATTTGCAGAAGTCCTTCCGGTTCATGCCTGTGCTTTCCCGCAACTTTATAATTCTGTTTTTACTATCCATTTGATTTTCTCCATAAAACAAAAAATACACGTTGCGTACTCATTATAGCATAGCTACGCCAAGTACGCAACGTGTAAATTGTAAATTTTTACGCAGCTTGTTTATTCAAAGGCTGCGCTTGTTTATCATCCTCAGGACACTCCGTTTCTTTCAGAGCATCCGCTTCTTTATTTTCCAAGACCTGATGACCATACTTTTGAATCAACCGGGTCATTACATCCACACAGCGGTCAAATGCCGCATTATATTTTGCTTCCTCATAATATTTAGTCAATAGGCAAATCCTCCATAAATTAAAGTTCCATGTCCTGTCCACGTCGGCGGGCAGGAGCCTTGTGTTCACGAGTTTCCTTTCCTCTGGCGAGGATGGCAGAAAGAAAAGCCCTGACCCGTTCTGCTGCGATTTCCAACGCATCCAGATAGGGCTGGGCTTTTTCTTTCAGTTCTTTATATTTTTCGTTCAGTTCGTCATGCCGCTGTTTCCAGATGGAAGCGGATTTTACAGCGGAAGCCAATTTTTCTTTCAGGCGATCATTCTCAGCATTGAAGATAATCCCGTTTGTGGCGTATCGTTTCAGGGTATCACACTGGTCTGCTGTGAGGGTGACATTTCCGGTGAAGGAATTTTTCTTACCCATCGCTTCAATATCCTGCACGGTCACTGCCACCGTCTTTGCAGTCTTGGTTTCCTTTTGCAGAGCTTTCAGCTTCTTTTCCTGTTTCTCCACAGCGGATTGGGTATCCGTCAGTGCCTGCTCCGCTTGGTCTGCCTGTGCGGTCACAGCTTCCAGACGCTGGGTTTCTGCTTGCACCTTAAACTGTGTTACCGTCAGATGTTCCTCGGTGCTGCCACGCTCTCCACGCTCTACATCGGTATATCCGGCAGCTTGCATGAAATTGAAAAAGTCATCCTGCAACACGCTGTAGGACGACTTCAAAATCTTTTTACCTTTTGTGTTCAGCATGGGATTGCCGTTCCCGTCAAGAACGGGTTTGGATTCCCATTTCTTACTGCGGCTGACCTGCATGATCGTTTCCTTGACTGTTCCCCGGAGGGCTTCGTCCTTGCACCGCTTCGACCAGAGAATCTGCTTTTCCACCACCGGGATATAGACCACATGGAGATGATAGTGGTACACATCTTCGCCAAGAGCTTCGGACATTGCCTGGTTGCGCTCATCGGCGTGCATAACAGCGGAGAGGATATATTGCTCACCGCCCACAACCTCCACGGCGGCTTTATAGGCATCAGCGTAGAACTGTTTGGCAAATTCATAGCCGCCGTGATTATAGAAGTAAGCGGAGTTCACATCGAATACCAGCTCACCGTATTTCACGGCATCCGCTTTCAGACCTCTGGTGGAGATCACCTTGTCCTGTTCCATCTGTGCAAACATTTCTTCATAATCGGCTGTCGGCTCTTTGAAGTGAATGTTCAGAGAAGAACGCTCCGGCACGATGTCCTGATTGCTGTAACTGTCTTTTTCCCGTTCGTTGTGTTCCTGCACCTTTGCCAGATCGTCGGCGGTTTCAATGTCCTGATTACGGGCTACGGTGCGGTCGATTCCGTCATTTCTTGCCATGGGTCATGCTCCTTTCCGAGAGAGATTTACGAAGGCTGGGGCTGCGGAGAGGCACTTTTTCAAAGTGTAATAACCCACTATTACACTTTCATCCATACTGGCTGCAAAGTGCCGTGGGCTCTCCGAGGGCTCCTCCGGAGGGGGTGTGCGGTCACTGCGGTGACCTCTGCTGTCCAGCTCGAAAAATGCCCTCTGCCATTTTCTCTTGTCCAGCCTGTCTGTCGGCGGAATTGCACCACAATTCCTTGCAGACAGCGGCAGCGAAAAACCGGATGTTTTCACTGCCTGTCCATAGGAAGCACTGCGGCACTTCCTATGGGGACGGGAGCTGCGAGGGGATAGGGTACGGCGCATCATCGCTCCCTCCGTTTCTGCCACACGATGTCATAGCCCAGCACATCGGCAAGCTCGATGACCTCTTTGTAGCGGATGCTCTCTCGTTGCAGCTTTGCGGACAGATTGGAAACGCTGTCCGACCAGTCGTAATCCTCCGCCAGTCTGTCCACCACATTCTGCATGGTAAATCCGGCACGGACGATCTGTGCCTTGATTTCATTTCGTACATTACTCATATTGAAAAACCTCCATAATTTTGTTCATGAAAAAGCGAAGCAGCTGCGCCCTTTGGCGTGTCCGCTTCGCTGTACCGTGTAATATCTGATTGTCATAAAATGCGATAGAAATATCGCCTGTGATGTCCTGCCCATAAGCGACCCTATCCCATTTCACTGTTTTGTTTGCTTTGGTCTGAAACAGTGAAAACAGCCATATTTTCGCAAAGGCTGTTCACTGTACAGAGAAGCACTGTTTCGCAAAATGATTTCGTCCTGTGGTCAAAAAATTCGCTGTTTCCACTACCATTGATTTTCCATCCCCAAAAACAAGGGTGCTGCGAATGCTTCCACGGCAGAAAAACGACAGTAAGCAAAAAGTACGTGTACCAAGTGTACGATTGACACTCGGCTCCTTCCGGTACGGATGGTACATGTACTTCTGAGTTACTGCCGCTTTCACAGAAACGGTCTTTGCAGAAGCTCGATGCCCACAAACCCTCTGGCAAATCGCCCGCCGCCGATGTTGACCTTGTTGGTGTATTCAAGGTTATAGCGGCTTTCATTCTGCTTTAGAAACGAACAGAAGCTCTTTTGAGAAAGGCTGTTCAAAGCATTATCATCACACCACTGCTTGTAAACAGCGTACAGATTTTTGGAGCTTGCTTCATAATCCGCACGGAAGCGGATATAGCCCTCGGAAGCCAGAAAATCAATGATGTTGTTTCCATCCGAAACGGCATCGTTCAGATTGTCCAAAGCCGACTGGCTCAGTGTAAAATGAAAATCATTTGCAATCAATCGGTGCAGTCCCTCCAATGCCCAGAGGAAGATGCCCTCTGCTTCGGCAGCCATCTTTTCCGCAATATAGGGATCGTCTTTTCTGTTTGGGTCTTTCTCCTTGGTGGTCAAGATAATCTGTCTGCGGAAGAAACCCACGCTCCGGTCATGGAGGGCTTGCAGAACACCGTTCCCAAGCCCGATGAACCGCACATATAAATCTCCCTGATAGCTTTGCTGTCTCTTTCTCTCCAAATCCATGGGCAGCTCTGCGGTGATGATCGCCTTGATATTGTTGGTCTGGGGCAGTGCTTCCAGCTTCATATCATCGTCCAGCATCAAAAGCTCATGTTCCAGATCGGCACGGGCAAAGGTGCTTGTCTCCACCTTTGCCACACTTCCGGTTTTCATGTTTGTTCCCAGCAGCGCACGAAGAACAACGCCGATCCGGCTCTTTCCTTCGCCGCCCTTTCCGGTCAGCATGAGCATCTTCTGACCTTTGGTGGAGGGAATGAAGCAATAGCCGATAAATTCCTGCAAGGTCAAAATGTCTTCCGGCTCCAAAAGCTGGGACAAAAAATGCAGCCATGTCACAGGCTGCGGAGCGTCTGGAAGATAGGCAACGGGCAAGCGATTGCGGCAGTAATCCTTTTCCGTGCTGAATGTGCCATCCAAATGATAGGTGCCGTTTGCCACATGGATGCGGTCTTGGTACAGGAGAAGATCGGCGGCACAGCACTCCATTCGCATCACATCCAGAAGGTTCGTAACCCGTTTTGCAATGTTGCTGGTCACATAGGGCTTGATACGATCATAGATTTCTTTTTTCAGCCTGTTTTCATCATTCACGATGCCGTTGACTGTGAAAAAAGTTCCGTTTACCATAATCATGGGATAGTCCCTGAGAAATTCCTCACAGAAAATGACTTCGTTGATTGTTTTTCCGTCAAACCATACCACAATATCAGCGGATGGATTCTGTGCTGCTTCTTTGCTCATGGTGCAATTCCTCCTTTTTCTTTCGTGCCACATAGTCCTGAAGGAAAGCAATTTTGCCCTCCTTCATCAGCCCGTCCACCACGGCAACCCGTTCTTCCAGAGTGCCTACGGTCAAAATGTCCGCCAGATATTCCATGTGGTCGAGCATCTGGCAGGCTTCCACGAAACGGTCATCCAGCTTGTTCTCCGGTGTTTTGGGTGCATACCGCACTTTCCAATCTTCCAGCAGATGCAGATAATCCGTCAGCACCCGGAAGCAGAGCATTTCATCCTCCCGGAACTGACGGATATGGGGACGCTTTTGCTTGAGGGGAGCTGCCGCAATCTGTCCCGGTTCGGTGCTGATACCGAAGTCCGCAGCCAGTCTTTGTGCCGCTTCGTAGTTGCTGAGATCAAACAGCTTTGCCACGAAGTCGATCACATCGCCCTTGGCTCCGCAGCCGAAGCAGTAGAAATAGTCCTCATTCAGCTTCAAACTGGGATTTCGGTCATTGTGGAACGGACAGCAAGTCATACCGCTTCGGTTGACCCGCAGCCCGTAGTGTTCAGCGGCTTGTCTGACCGGGACAGCCGCCTTGATGGTTTCATAGATTGTCATTGAAAATCCTCCATTTCATAGTTTTGAAAAAGAAAAACACCCGCCGGGTGGCAGGTGCTTTGCTCCTTCTACTATGGTTATGCCGGATTTCGCAAAAAACAGGCTAATCGGAGGACAACCCTGTTTCAAAAAACAGGACAGCAGTAGATTTCTTCACATTTGGATGATATAATGAGAGAAAAAGGAAAACAGGACAGGAGGACGAATATGAATCAGGAATTGATGACGCTGGACTTCTGGCAGGACACGGTCATATATGAGGATAAAACGCTGCCCATCGGCACACTTGCCTGTGATGCGCTGAATGTATCCGCTGATACCCTTGCCCGGATGAGCGAGCAGTGCGACAAAATCAATCTGCTGCTGGGACAGCTGAACGCCGCTCAGGATGCTTCTGCATTGTTTCCCATGGTAAGGGAAGCTGCGCTGACAATGCTTGATATTCTCAGCGTTACCCCTCCGTTTTCCTATATGGACATTCCAAAGCACCGGGAACGGATTCAGACGGTCTTTACAGCGGAGAACGCACAAAAATATGTAGAGTTCGCAATCAAGGCAGCGACAAATTCACTGCCATTTGAGGAAGTCCCGATGTATGCGGATGCAATGCTGCTTCAACGTTACACGGCAGTTTTCGGGCATCTGGCGTACTCTCTTGGAGAATATCAAAAGGCTATGCTCGATTTTGCTGAAAAAACAGATGGCAATGAAGCAAACCGTACAGCAGAAGGATTTGCAAAGCTGTTTGGCACCTATTTCCCGCCGGAGTTCTCCATTACGGAGGGCAATGCCTGGATGGCTGCATCCAATAATTCTATCCAGTATGTTTCTGCACTCCGTCCCGGCTATGATGTGCCGATGCTGGTCAAGCGGATGCACTTCCTGACTTTTGTAGGGATGTTCCGTACGGATTTGTTTGAGGGGCTGTGTGTCGGTCACGCTCCAAAGAAATGCCGTATCTGCGGCAAATGGTTCCTGACCACCAACGCAAGGCATACAAAATACTGCGGCGGCTATGCACCGGGGGACAAGCTGCACCGCACCTGTCGGCAGATTGGCAATCTGAAAGGCAGAACGCAGCGAGAACTTGCGGACGATCACCCAATAAAACAGGTATATGTAACCCGGCTGAATACCATAAACCGATATATCAAGCGAGGTACGCTGGATGAGGAACTTGCCAAGGCGATGAAAAAGCTGGCAAAGGATAAGATGCTCCGGGCAATCAGCGATGTTGCCTATGCCCGTGGGGATTATGAAAAGGAAATGGAACAGGATGCTTTGCAAAGGGAAATTGAAATTTGTGGGGGTAAAGTATAGATGAATCAAGGAAGAATTATTGTAATCACAGGTTCACCGGGAACAGGAAAGACAACAACGGCATCTGTTGTTGCAAAGGAATCAGATTTGGAAAAATCTGTGCATATGCACACAGATGACTTTTATCATTATTTGAGCAAGGGCGCAATACCACCATATTTGCCAGAGTCAAATGATCAAAATTTGATTGTAATAGAAGCATTTTTGGAAGCAGCAAAACGATACGTCAGAGGTGGATACGATGTAATTGTAGATGGTATCATAGGAACATGGTTTTTAGAACCGTGGCTTAACATTGTTCAAGAGCATTATGAAGTACACTATATCGTTTTGAGAGCGAGTAAAGAAGAAACTATGAAGCGTGCTATCGAACGCTCAAAGTTAGACAGAGAAACAAATATGGAATTAGTGGAAACAATGTGGGAACAATTTTCCAATTTAGGAATCTATGAATCAAATGTTATAGATACAACTACACACTCACTTAAAGATACTGTCTCCGCAGTAAAAGAAAAAGTCGCAAGCGGTACGGCGCTACTATCTTAAATAATCACAGTTTGTTTAAGAGATAAGATACAATCAACCAAGCCGAAGGGAGGTGCGCTGCTATGCTGAGAGAATATTCATGGGACATGACCGGATACAATCCCAAATCTGTTCCCAGTACGCCCGACGGCGGCATTACAAGATATATGGCAGAGCGCATCTTCCAACTGGAACCGGAGCCACCAAAGGCAGAGAATATCAATGATTACATTCTCTCTGCCCTCCGGGAAAAGAATCTGAAATACTTTTCGTTTTTCCTGCACCACTATGAGCAGCAGCTCAACAAGCGCATCCGGTCATTTCTTTGCACGGATGGAAGCGATCAGTATGACCCGGAGCGTTTTTTGGATATAAAGCTCTCCTGTCGGGAAGCTATGCTCCAGAAGCTGCCAGACTATGACCCCAAAAAGGGGGCTGAATATGTCACCTACATTTACCCTTTCATACGGGATGCCATGCTCCGTTTCCGTATGGGCGAAGAACAATGGTCGGTGTCCTCGCTGACCAGCTATAAGATGCTCCGTACCATGGCATGGCTTTACCACAACACGAGAGATGCCATCGGTGAATTTGCAAAGAAATATGACTGCGATCTTGCGCTGGCGGAGGAATATTTGAAGGTTGTCCGTGGTATCCGCAATCAGCAGCCATTCTTCGTGACCGAGCAGGACGAGGACGGCGAGGAAACAGGCGAGGATGTGACCCGTGATGACAGCTGGAACTATGCAGACATTTTATGGGATGGTATACAGGCTGAAAAGGTGCGGAAAGCATTTGAAAAGCTGAACTACCGGGAACAGACCTTGCTGGAAAAGCGGCTTGCCATCTGCATGACCTGTGGGCGTGTGGGTTCTTGGAAAGACCGTCCTACATTTGAAGAACTTGCTGTCATGTTCGAGGGCAGCTCCACCAGCGGTGCAGAGCGAGCCTACCGAAAGGCAGCGGAACATCTGACCCTGTTGCTGGTGGAAAACGGCGGTGTCCATGCAGTCCGGCTGAAACAGAAGTCAAAAATCAAGCGAAAAAAGAAAATCGCCACCGCAGTCTACGAATATCAGGCAGACTGCGATGGCGAATGGGGAGAAATTGTATTCGATTTTGAAAACGGCACAGGGTCGATTGTCCGGCTTGCCGATTGGGATACCATGATTTTCAATGTGTTTGCACAACAGGCAATCCGGTATCTCTTGAATTGTGAAAATGAAAAGTTGCCAAAAGAAACGATGTTCGCTTTTGAAATGTGTGAATAAAGGCGAGTAAAGTTTACCTCCATAAGAAGAAAAAAGCTCGAAAAAAAGCAATTCCCCCATGAAAACAGGAATTGCTTTTTTATGTAGACTTGAGACAGTTATACTGAAGATTTGAACATAGGCTTACAATTCACGCCGCTTCCACTGATTCAATGCAGCAACGATACAAGCACCCACAACAGCGAATGTCAAAACGATAAAGGAAAGTCGGAATCCGTGCAGTGCCACCTCATACACATCGTAGTAGCGCAGAGGGGTCAGGTAATCCAAAATTTGATTTTCTGTGTATTCGGCTGTAAAGGCCAGGGCATAGGCAGCCAGCATGGAAATCGTACCTGTCCTCACCGCAGCCTTATAGGACATAAACAGGCTGGCAAACAGCAGCCCCAGAGCGAAAAAGAGGAACTGGGTAAAGAACATTCCCATGGTTGTGGTGAGCACTGCTCCCGGCTGTTCCAGACCGCCCAAAGGAAGAACGATTGTAAAATAATTACATAAACCGCTGAACAGGGCGAACACCAGTAGATTCACCGCTGAAACGATCACCTTCGCCAGTACAATGGTTTTCCGCTCCACAGGCTTTGTGAACAGGTATTCCGAGGTTCCGAACTTCTTTTCCTTCGCCACACAGGACAACCCCAGCGACATGGCATAAGGGAACGCCAGCAATCCTTCCCAGAAATAGATGCACACATACCAGCCAAGGGATGTGGTTAAATCGCCTTTGACCCCAAACATAATCATGATCAGTCTCGGAAATTGGCTGACCATCGTTGCCATTTCATTCAGACTGTCCTGTAGAGACAGAAGCTCAAAATAGCAGAAACCGCACAGAAGCAGCATGATCCCCAACCAGATCAACAAGAGCCTTCTGGTTTGGCGGAACTCATTTTTAATCAATGTTTTCATGTTTGCACCCCCTTATGAACGAAACTGAATGTCTTTTTTCAGAAAGACACCGTAAGACAGCACCAAAAACAAGGTAACCAGCAGCACGCCCCAGCCAAGATAGGTCATATCATAGAAGCCAGTTTCGGAAATTTTTGCAGCTCCAAAGAAGGAGTATGGGGACAGGAAACTGATAGCCCGGTTACTGATGATGTTGGAGAAGCTTGTTATGCAATACTCCACAAACACGACTAATCCGGCAGTCAGCAGCGGGCTGCGGTTGCGGGAAAACAAAATTCCCACCATCAGACCCATTGCAGCGAAGAACAGCGTAACAAGGGTCAGGGACAGGGCAATCAGGAAAAACTCTCCCCATGGAGTTCCGGAACGAAACATTGCCATGGCCAAAAAAGAAGCCAGCAGATACGCAGCACCTACGACCACCACTCCGATCAATACAGTCAATGCCTTTGCCCAATAGATTGTTTTCCGAGGAAAGGGCTTTGTAAACAGGTATTCCGAAGTTCCTTCCGTACATTCTCTGGTGTGAACAGAAATGCCGAAGTGCATTCCGAAAACGCCGGAGGCAATCATAAAAAAGCTGGTCAGAAACCCATAAATGCCCAACGGGGAAGTCAAGTATTCCATCGATACGCCGACACTCCTGTAAAAGTCCGTGGTGCCCATGGTTTCAAAGAGTTCCACGGAGGCAACATCCAGGAAGCTGTAATAAGTCGGTGTCATCAAAAAGATACACACAGCCAAGGCAATGGCCCAGCCCAGGATATAGGTTCGATGCCGTTTCAGTTCATATTTCAAAATGACCATACCTGACACCTCCTTACTCATAGTAGTGCATGAAGATTTCCTCCAAAGAGGGCTCTTCCAAAAGCACATCGTCCAAATGCAGCAGGTGAAGTTTATCAATGATTGCTGTGATATTGCCGTTATACATAAAGGAAACAGAGGTCTTGTCCGGGGTCTCAGCGAAATTCGCAATACCAGGCAGCTCCCAGAAATCACTGGAAATCGGTGTTTTGGTGGTAAGGCTGACCTTTTTATAACCGCTTTCCCGCAGCTCTCTGATAGACTGGATGCTCATGAGCTTACCCTCTTTTAAGATTGCCACCCGGTCACACAGCTTCTGTACCTCGCTGAGTACATGGGAGGAGAAGAAAATGGTGGTGCCCCGGTTGTTCTCCTCCTTCAGAATATCATAGAATGCCTGCTGGATCAGCGGGTCTAAGCCGCTGGTAGGTTCATCCATAATCAGCAGCTTAGGGGAAGTCATAATGGCAGACACGATGCCCACCTTTTTCTTGTTGCCCAGAGACAGGTCTGCAATCTTCCGGGACAAATCCAAATTGAGCCGTTCGGAAAGCTCATACATTTTCGTTTCACAGTTCATGGCGTACAGGTCGGCGGTGTATTGCAGTAGTTCCCGCACCTTCATGTTTTCATAATAGCTGTTCTCGCTGGGGAGGTAGCCCACATCTCTGGCAATGACACTTGCCTGACTCTGGCAGTCTAAACCGAAAATAGAAGCGTTGCCACCGCTGGGACGGATCAGACCCATCAGAGTGCGGATGGTGGTGGACTTACCCGCACCGTTTGGGCCAATGAAGCCAAAGAACTCGCCCTGATTAACTGTGAGATTGAGGTTGCTGATACCTCTGTGTTTCCCATAGTGCTTGGTCAGTTGGTTCAAGACAATAGCGTATTCACTCATTTTAAATATTCCTCCTTATAGAAATTGTTTTTTAGAATTGAAATGGTTTTTTCAAATTCATTCATAACTGTTTCAAAATCAAAAACGGCTACGTTACGATAACGGGCTGCATACCCCTCCGCCATCACTAAAAGCATATTGTAAACAGGTTGAGCATCTTCGGGATTTTTGAACTTTAAGGAATCATCCTCTCGTAAAACCATTTCATTTCTGAAATTCCCTGCTTCCATCTTCAATGAAGCAAGTAGGTCATTGACTTCAGGAGAAGCTTCTTCCCAAACACTTGCTATAAATTGAGTAATAAACGGGTGTGTTTTCATTGCGGCCATTTTCATCTTGCTGGAAACCAGAATGCGGTTAAACAGATCGGTTTCTGAATCAAGTATCGTTTGGTCAAACGAAGGCATAATGATTTTCATACAATATTCCAACAGGTAGGTATACAGTTGTTTTTTGTTGCCAAAGTACTGAAATACGGATGCCTTTGAAATATGCGCCGTTACAGCAATATCGTTGACAGAAGCCTTATCATATCCAAACTTACCAAAGCACTGGAGTGCCGCATTGATGATGGTAATTTGCTTTTCCTCGCTTAGTGCAAAAAATTTGTCCATTTAATTTCTCCTTTCAAGTGACCGATTCGGTTATTCATAGTATAGCACCGATAACCGATTCGGTCAAGTAATTAAAAATCTAATTCTATGCCAACATCCACTACCCAAAAAACCGCCTGTACGAGCATTTCTCATGCCCGCACAGGCGGCTTGCTTTATCTTTGGCAATCAATCCAAAGGTTTATATTCTGTTACGGTTTTCAAGTAGGTTTCCGCATTGCCGTTGAGGATTAAATCTGCATAGGCTGCCGGATCATTGTAAATCAGATAGTCAAGCTCTGATCTCTGATACATATTGTCTGCTACCTCGTTCTCCACAGCGGTGCAGTCAATGGAAATCATGCTGCCGTCAGCGAAGCGAAGCTCCACACAGGCGGTATCCATATTGAACTCACAAGAAATCACCTTATCCATAAGAACCTCCAAAATACGGGATTAAATCATCCCAAAATATTTCATTGCTTCTCGGATTGCGTTCTCTTTTTCAGGCGGACACTGGGGCTGTCTGGAATCCTCCGCTTTCGGCAGATTGTAGTTCTTTCCGACCTCCAACCCGCACTTTCTCTTGATTTGAGAGATATACAGGTTAGATACCTTTAGTCCGGTATGCTCCAACACATAGTCTTTAATCTGTGTGTAGGTTGCCTTATCTTGAAAATCAGACATATCCATATCTTCCAAAGAGAACTCAACCCGAACCTTTTTCGAGTCGATCTCACCCTTGGAAAGCAAGACAACCGTTTCCACGTGAGCGGTGCGGGGGAAGAGGTCCACGGCCTGGACCTTGACTGCCCAGTAGCCCAGCTCCTCCAGACGCTTGGCGTCCCGGGCCAGAGTGGCCGGGTCGCAGGAGACATAGACGATACGTTCCGGGGCCATGGAGGCCAGAATGGCGGGTACCTCCGGTGCTAATCCCTTCCGGGGTGGGTCCACGCAGATGACTTGGGGACGCACACCCTCCCGGGCAAGCTGAGCGGCCACTGATCCCGCGTCGCCGCAGAAGAAACGGGTATTATTCACCTTGTTGCGTGCAGCATTGGCCTTAGCGTCCTCAATGGCCTGGGGGACGATCTCGGCGCCAATGACCTGCCCCGCCTTCTGGGCCAAAGCCAGAGAGATGGTGCCGATGCCGCAGTACAGGTCCAGCACGGTCTCTTGTCCAGTGAGGGAGGCAAAATCCACCGCCTGGGCATAGAGCCGCTGGGTCTGAGCCCAGTTGATCTGGAAAAAGGAGGGGACAGACAGCCGGAAGGTCATACCGCACAGGGTCTCCTCCAGAAAATCCTGGCCCCACAAAGTGCGGTACTCAGGACCTAAAATTACGTTGGTATCCGCCTGATTGATGTTGAGAACCAGACCGATGAGTCCCGGTTCCGCTTTGCACAGAGCCTCTACCAATTCGGAAACCTGGGGCAGCTTTTTCCCGTTGGCAACCACACAGCACAAAGATTGTCCTGCCTGGTTGGTGCGCACATAGAGGTGACGGATCAGTCCCTGACAGGTACTCTCGTCATAGGCAGGCACCGACCACTGTTCCATCCAGTCCTTGAAGGCCTCGCGCAGCCGGGTCACCGCCAGAGGCTGGAGAGGGCAGTCCTCCACATCCAGCACGTCATGGCTCCGGGGACGGAAGTAGCCGATGGACAGGCCCTGCTTTCCCTGGGCCACGGGCAGCTGCACCTTGTTGCGGTAGCGCAGGGGATCTTCCGCCCCAAGCACCGGAGGCAGCTCCAAATCCAGGCCGCCCAGCCGCCGCAGAGCGTCATTGACCCGGTCCCGCTTGGCCGTCAGCTCCTCCTCGTAGGTCATGTGACGGTATTGGCAGCCGCCGCACTTGCCGCTGATGGGGCAGTCGGGCTCCACACGAGCGGGAGAGGGGGTGAGCAGCTCCACGCCACGGCCCCAGGCGATGTTCTTTTGTACCTTTAATAGCTGAACCTTCCAGTCCTCTCCCCGGATGGTGCCGGGAATAAAGACCACCCGGCCATCCAGCCGGGCCACACCGAAGCCTTGGGCGGTGTAGCTGTCGATGTGCAGATCATGCAGTGAATTTTTCTTCCAGTCGGCCATGAGGCGCCTCCCACATGTTTGTTTTCCCCCATCATACCATGTCTGCCCCCGCTGCGTAAAGATAAAAAACCCCGCCGGTTTTGCACCGGCGGGGCAGAAGGTGTGGAAAAATCACATGGCGCTGTGGAAGGTGCGCTGGATGACCTCCAGCTGCTGCTCCCGGCTGAGGCGGTTGAAGTTCACCGCATAGCCGGAGACACGGATGGTGAGGCTGGGATACTTCTCGGGGTGATCCATGGCGTCCAGCAGAGTTTCCCGGTGCAGGACGTTCACGTTCAGGTGGTGGGCTCCCTGGACAAAGTAGCCGTCTAGAATAGCCACCAGATTGGCTCGGCGCTGGTCCTCGTCCTTGCCCAGGGCCTCGGGGACGATGGAGAAGGTGTTGGACACGCCGTCCTGACACACAGCACGGTAGGGGATCTTGGCCACCGAGTTGAGGGAGGCCAGAGCGCCGTTCATGTCACGGCCGTGCATGGGGTTGGCGCCGGGGGCAAAGGGCTCACCCGCCTTGCGGCCGTCGGGGGTGGCGCCGGTCTTCTTGCCGTACATCACGTTGGAAGTGATGGTGAGGGCGGAGAGGGTGTGGATGGCATTGCGGTACAGGGGGTGCTTTTTCAGCTCGGCGGAGAAGTAGGAGACGATCTCCACGGCGATGTCATCCACCCGGTCGTCGTCGTTGCCGTACTTGGGGAAGTCACCTTCAATGGTGAAGTCCACGGCTACGCCCTGCTCGTTGCGGATGGGGCGCACCTTGGCAAACTTAATGGCGGACAGGGAGTCGGCGGCGATGGACAGGCCGGCCACGCCGAAGGCGGCCAGCCGCTCCACCAGGGTGTCGTGGAGGGCCATCTGGCTGCTCTCATAGGCGTACTTGTCGTGCATATAGTGGATGATGTTAATGGTGTCCACGTAGAGCTCAGCCACATAGGCCAGTACCTTTTTATAATTGGCCAGCACCTTGGGGTAGTCCAGCACCTCGTCCATGTCGTGCTCGATGCCGGGGACGATAACGCCGCCTTTTTTCTCATCCACGCCGCCGTTGATGGCGTACAGCAGGCTCTTGGCCAGGTTGGCCCGGGCGCCGAAGAACTGCATCTGCTTGCCCACCGCCATGGCGGACACACAGCAGGCGATGCAGTAGTCGTCGCCGTACATGGGGCGCATCAGCTCGTCGCTCTCGTACTGGATGGAGTCGGTGGCAATACTCATCTTGGAGCAGTAGTCCTTAAAGCCCTGAGGCAGGTCCTTGCTCCAGAGGACGGTGAGGTTGGGCTCGGGGGCAGTGCCCAGGTTGGTGAGAGTGTGGAGCATCCGGAAGGAGTTCTTGGTGACTAGGGTGCGGCCGTCAATGCCCATGCCGCCGATGGACTCGGTGACCCAGGTGGGGTCGCCGCCGAAGAGCTCGTTATACTCGGGGGTGCGCAGGTGACGCACCAGGCGCAACTTGATGACAAACTGGTCGATGAGCTCCTGGGCGCCCTGCTCGTCCAGCAGGCCGTTGTCCAGGTCACGCTGGATGTAGATATCCAGGAAGGTGGACACACGGCCCAGGGAGGTGGCAGCGCCGTTATTTTCCTTGATACCGGCCAGGTAGGCCATGTACAGATTCTGCACCGCCTCATGGGCGTTTTCGGCGGGGCGGGTGATGTCGCAGCCGTACTTGGCGGCCATGGAGGCCATCTCCTTCAGAGCGCGGATCTGCATCTGGACCTCTTCCCGCAGGCGGATGCGCTCGTCGGTCATGGGGCCGTCCAGCATGTCCAGATCCTTCTGCTTCTCTTCAATAAGGAAGTCGGTGCCGTACAGGGGGACGCGGCGGTAGTCGCCCACGATGCGGCCGCGGCCATAGGCGTCGGGCAGGCCGGTGAGCAGACCGGCGTGGCGGGCGTCCCGGGTACGCTTGGGATAGGCGTCAAAGACGCCTTCGTTGTGGGTCTTGCGGTAGAGGCGGAAGTGGCGCTCGATCTCCGGGTCCAGCTGGTAGCCGTACTGCTCCAAGGCGGAGACGGCGTTGCGGATGCCGCCGAAGGGGTTGACGATGCGCTTGAGGGGGGCGTCGGTCTGAAGGCCCACGACCACCTCGTTGTCCTTGTCAATGTAGCCGGGGGCAAAGTTGTCGATGCCGGAGACAGCGTGGGTCTCCACGTCGATGATGCCCTTTTTGATCTCCTCCAGAATGAGGGACTCTGCCTTCTCCCAGACCTTGGCGGTCTTGGGGGAGATGGGGGCCAGGAAGTCGTCCCCTCCCTGATAGGGGGTGTAGTTTTTCTGAATGAAGTTGCGCACATTCACCAGGTGGCGCCACTCGCCGGTGCGAAATCCTTTCCAAGCGGTGCAGTTGACGTCGATGCTCATAGCTCCCATTCCTTTCTTAGTTGTCTGTGTTCCGGCAGCAGGCTTCATTGAGCTGCCGGTTCCAAGGTTCCAGTGTTGTCTTGTTCATCGGCGGCACCCCTTCCAACGGATAGGGGATGCCAAGCGTTTGATACTTGTGAACGCCCAGGGTGTGGTAGGGGAGAAGTTCCACCTTCTCCACCCGGGGCAGGGTGGCGATGTATTCGCTTAGGGAAGTCAAATGCTCCGGACGGTCGGTGAGGCCGGGGACCACCACGTGGCGCACCCACATGGGGACGTTTGCCTTCCGTACTGCCTCCACAAAGGCCAGGGTGGGGTCCATCTCCAGACCGGTGATCTTCCGGTAGCCCTCTCTTTGATGGTGCTTTACGTCGTAGAGCACCAGGTCGGTGTGTTTGAGAATGCCCTCGTAGTCACCTCGGCCTACGCCGGAGGTGTCGATGCAGGTGTGGACCCCCTCTGCTTTGAGCAGCTTCAGACACGCCAGTAGAAAGTCGGGCTGTCCGAGGGGCTCGCCGCCGGAGAAGGTAACGCCTCCGCCGGAAGATTCAAAATAAGGCCGGAAGCGGAGCAGCCGTTTGACCAGGGCCTCGGGCGTAGTCTCCTGTCCGCCGGAGAAGGTTTGAGTGTCCGGATTGTGGCAGTAGAGGCAGCGGAGAGGGCAGCCCTGAAGAAAGACCACGGCCCGTACACCGGGGCCGTCCACCAGTCCCATACTCTCCAGCGAATGAATGAATCCGGTCATGAAAAATACTTCCTTTCCGCCCTGAATAGGCAAAAAAAGGCGCAAAAAAGCCGCCCTTCCGGGCCACTTTTCGGCGCCCAGACGGTCGGCATCATGACGATCATACTCCCTGTGGTCTCTCCACTTCCGTCAGTCATATGATCCGCCCTTAGGATAACAAAAGACCGCCGACCCTGTCAAGGGGACGGCGGTCTTTTTCGTGTTTTCATATAAACTGCACAAAATTATTTGGAAGCCTTTTTGCTCATGTGACAAATCTTTACCACCACGCCCGACAAGGCAAACAGGGCGATGGCGTTGGGGATGACCATGAGGTTGTTGAACATGTCGGTGAGCTCCCACACCAGGTCATTGGACATGAGGGTGCCCAGGAAGATAAACACCAGAGCGATGACGGAATAGACGGGAGCGGCCTTCTTGCCGAAGAGGTAGATGATGTTGATCTTGCCGAACATGTTCCAGCTCAGCACCGTAGAGAAGGCGAAGAAGAACAGACAAACGGCCACGAACATGGCGCCGGCCTGGGTACCGAACACGGTACCAAAGGCGGTCTGGGCCAGGTTGGTCTTGTTGATGACCTGGGAAACCTCCTCGGTGTAGCCCTGGGCCAGAATGCCGCCGGGGGTGTACAGAGTGGAGATGACCACCAGAGCATTGAGGGTCAGCACGATAAAGGTGTCGATGAACACGCTGACCATGGCTACCACGCCCTGGTCGTGGGGATCCTTCACGTTGGCCTGAGCGTGAGCGTGGGGGGTGGAACCCATGCCGGCCTCGTTGGAAAAGAGGCCGCGCTTGGCACCCTGGCTGATGGCTTCCTTCAATGCGTAACCGAAGCCGCCGCCGATGATGGCCTGGGGCTCAAAGGCATACTGGAAGATCATAGCGAAGGTGGCGGGGATATACTGAATGCGGATGACCAGTACGGCCAGCGCGCCCAGCAGGAAGATAGCGGCCATGATAGGGACGATCTTCTCGGTGACAGCGGCCAGACGCTGCACGCCGCCCACAAAGATGAAGCCGCAGATGATAACCAGCACCACGCCCACGATCCAGGAGGGCACGCCGAAGGCGGTCTGGAAGGTAGAGCCGATGGAGTTGGACTGAACCATACAGCCCATAAAGCCCAGGGCCAGAATGATGGCTACCGCAAAGAAAGCGGCCAGGAACTTGCCGAAAGCGCCCTTAAAAGCGGTGGTGATGTAGTAGACGGGGCCGCCGTGGAAGTCGCCCTTCTCGTCGGTGATGCGGGTCTTGATGGCCAGAGTAGCCTCTGCATAGATGGTGGCCATGCCGAAGAAGGCAATGATCCACATCCAGAAGATGGCGCCGGGGCCGCCGGCCAGAATAGCGCCGGAGCCGCCTACGATGTTGCCGGTGCCCACCTGGGCGGCGATGGCGGTGGCCAGAGCCTGGAAGGAACTCATACCCTGCTCCTGCCGTCCGCCACGCAAAGACACATTTCCGAATACCTTCTTCATGCCCTCGCCGAAGCAGCGTACCTGAACAAAGCGGGTTCGGATGGAATAGAAAAGACCCACGCCGATGAGCAGGAAGACCAGAATATAGCTGGACAGGTAGGTGTTGATATTGACCACGATAGGATAAAGTGCGGCCTCTAAGGATTGCAGTGCTTCAGACATCGTTTTCTCCCCCTAAAATATCCAGAACAAAAAAGACCGTGGAAGCTTCCACGGTCTATGATGGGGCGAAAACAGACCCACGCCGAAAAAACGGCGGGGCGGTTTGTTCGTCTCTGTCCTTTTGCCTGAGAGATTGGCGGGAATTCCCGCTTTGCACCTTCGGCACTCGTGGTCGAGCTTCTCCAGAGTCACATCCACGCACAGTCCTCGTCCCAACAGGGACACCTGAGAGTGTTACTCCTTCGGCAGGCCGACGGCCATTTTCCTGGGCGCTTCGTTTGTCCTGTTCAATTGTGAATCTAACCATACCACAGGTGCTACAAACTGTCAACCCCTGGCGTACATTTATGTGCATGTGGTGGATATTTGAGGGCGGGATAGAAAGAAATTGGAGATTCTGTGAGGGAAAGTTTACAATTTGCTCTTTTTTCCGCCGAAGGCTTGTGGTATACTGAGACGATAATATGCCCGGATGGCTTTCCCGGGCGGAGCGATTTTACGAGTAACAACAACGAGGTGTGATCGAATATGAGTTTCCTGAAGAAAATTTTCGGCACCAGTTCTCAGCGGGAGGTCAAGGCGATTATGCCGCTGGTGGAGAAGATCGAGGCCCTGGAGGATGAGTACAAAGCGCTCAGCGACCAGCAACTCCAGGCCAAGACCCCGGAGTTCCAGCAGCGTCTGAAGGACGGCGAGACCCTGGACGATATCCTGCCTGAGGCCTTTGCCGCCTGCCGTGAGGCCGCCTGGCGTGTGCTGGGCATGCGTCCCTACCGGGTACAGCTCATCGGTGGTATCATCCTGCACCAGGGCCGTATCGCTGAGATGAAGACCGGTGAAGGTAAGACCCTGGTGGCTACCCTGCCTGCCTACCTCAACGCACTAGCCGGCAAGGGCGTGCACATCGTCACCGTCAACGATTACCTGGCCAAGCGCGACAGCGAGTGGATGGGTAAGGTCTACCGCTTCATGGGTCTGACCGTGGGTCTGGTCATCCACGGAGTCATGGGCCAGGATAAGAAGGCGGCCTACGACGCCGACATCACCTACGGTACCAACAACGAGTTTGGCTTTGACTATCTGCGTGATAACATGGCCATCTACTCCCAGGAGCTGGTACAGCGTGGCCACTACTTTGCCATCGTGGACGAGGTGGACTCCATCCTCATCGACGAGGCCCGTACCCCTCTAATCATCTCCGGCCAGGGCGAGAAGTCCACCCAGCTCTACACCGTGGTGGACCAGTTTGTCTCCAAGCTCACCTGCCAGCGCATTGCCAAGGTGGATGACAAGGAGGAAGAGGATGTCAATATCGATGCGGACTATATCGTGGACGAGAAGGCCCGCACCGCTACCCTCACCGCCCGGGGCATCAAGAAGGCCGAGGAAGCCTTCAACATTGAGAACCTGGCCGACCCCGAGAATACCACCCTGTCCCACCACATCAACCAGGCCATCAAGGCCCGGGGCGTGATGAAGCGGGACATCGACTACGTGGTGAAGGACGGACAGGTCATCATCGTGGACGAGTTCACCGGCCGTCTGATGTTCGGCCGTCGGTATAACGAGGGCCTGCACCAGGCCATCGAGGCCAAGGAGCACGTGGAAGTGGCCAACGAGTCCAAGACCCTGGCCACCATCACCTTCCAGAACTACTTCCGTCTCTACGACAAGCTCTCCGGTATGACCGGTACTGCTATGACCGAGGAGGAAGAGTTCGGCACTATCTATGAGCTGGACATCGTGGAGATCCCCACCAACAAGCCCGTGCAGCGTGTCGACCACCACGACGTGGTGTACAAGACCGAGGCCGGTAAGCTGCGTGCGGTGGTCAGCCAGATCGAGGAGTGCCACGAGAAGGGCCAGCCTGTTCTGGTAGGTACCGTGTCCATTGAGAAGTCGGAGGAGCTGTCCGACATGCTCAAGCGCCGCGGCATCAAGCACAACGTCCTGAACGCCAAGAACCACGAGAAGGAAGCTGAGATCGTGGCCCAGGCCGGTAAGCTGGGCGCGGTCACCGTGGCCACCAACATGGCCGGCCGTGGTACCGATATCATGCTGGGCGGTAACGCCGAGTATCTGGCCAAGGCCGACCTGCGTAAGGCGGGCATGTCCGACGAACTCATCGCCGAGGCTACCGGCTACGCCGAGACCGACAACCAGGAGATCCTGGACGCCCGGAAGATGTTTGCCGACGCCGAGGCTAAGTATAAGGACGAGATCAAGGAAGAGGCGGAGAAGGTACGTGAGGTCGGCGGCCTGTTTATCCTGGGCACCGAGCGCCACGAGTCCCGCCGTATCGATAACCAGCTGCGCGGCCGTGCCGGCCGTCAGGGCGACCCCGGCGAGAGCCGCTTCTACCTGTCCCTGGAGGACGACATCATGCGTCTGTTCGGCTCTGAGCGGGTCATGGGCATGATGGAGAAGCTGGGCGTAGACGAGGATACCCCCATTGAGCAGAAGATGCTCAGCAACGCCATTGAGAACGCCCAGAAGCAGGTGGAGTCCCGTAACTTCCAGACCCGTAAGAACGTGCTGCAGTACGACGACGTTATGAACACCCAGCGTGAGGTCATCTACAAGCAGCGCCGCCAGGTGCTGGATGGCGAGGACCTGCAGGGTTCCATCCAGAATATGATCCACACCATGGTGGAGAACGCCATCCAGGGCCATATGGGCGAGCAGAAGCACATGGATGCCGAGTCCTTCCGGGAGGCTACCGCTCTGTTCCACACCATGTTCCTCCAGCCCGGCGAGCTTGCTCTTACCGATGAGGAGCTGCAGAAGTGCAACGAGCAGCAGCTGGTGGAGCTGGTGGAGAACCGTGCCAAGGAGGTCTATGCCGCCAAGGAGCAGGAGATCGGCTCTCCCCTCATGCGGGAGCTGGAGCGGGTGCTCATGCTGCGGGTGGTTGACGAGTACTGGATGGATCAGATCGACTCCATGAACGACCTCAAGCAGGGCATCGGACTGCGGGCCTACGCCCAGACCGATCCCGTGGTGGCCTACAAGAAGGAAGGCTACGAGATGTTCGAGCAGATGGTGGCCGCCATTCAGGAGGAGACCCTGCGCCGTCTGTTCCTGGTGCGTCTGCGCAAGAACGAGGAGGTCAAGCGTGAGCGCGTGGCCAAGATCACCGGCGAGTCCGGCGCCAGCGACGGCACCGTCCGCAAGCAGCCTCAGCGCAAGGCCATCAAGATCGGCCGCAACGATCCCTGTCCCTGCGGTTCCGGCCTGAAGTGGAAGAAGTGCACCTGCACCCAGTTCCACCCGGAGCAGAAGTAAGAACCTGAAAATTAAAAAATATTTTGCGGCGAGAGGAAACCTTTTCTCCTCTCGCCGCGTCTTTTTATAATGTGAGATCGAAATCTCCAGAAAGAAGGGGAAAGGAGAAAATTTTTGTAATAAAATTGTGACTTGTTATTTTCCTGAAACATGGTATTCTGTTTCAGGGAGGCGGATGGAATGGAGTATGACGACCTGCTGAATATGGGAACGGAATTGGGCTATCAGCTGATGTTCAGCGGTGCGGAAATCTACCGTGTGGAAGAGTCGGTATACCGTCTGCTTACTGCCTATGGGCTGCAGCCCCAGGTGTTTGCCATTCCAAATTGCCTGATCGTAAGTTTAAATACCCCTCAAGGCCATCCCATCACCCGGATGCGCCGGATTCCCTCCCATGGAACCGACATTGAGCTGTTGGAGCGGTGCAATGATCTGTGCCGCCGCCTGTGCCGGGAAGTTCCCCCGGTAAAGCAGGCCAAGGAGCTGGTGGACGGTCTGAGCCAAAATAAGAGGCAATATTCCACCCCAGTGCTTCTGCTGGGCTATGTGGTGGCCGCTGGATTTTTTGCTGCCTTCTTCAACGGCGGAGTTTTGGATGCGGTCAGCGCAGGAATTTGCGGCCTTGGTGTTGGATTCTGGATGCTGTATCTGGGAGGAAAGATGGGCTTTAACGGCTTTTTCCAGACTCTCATTGGCGCAGCCATTGCGTCACTGTTGGCGCTGCTGCTTACCAGAATCGGCGTGGGAGAGAATGTGGACGCCATTACCATTGGAACATTGATGGTACTGGTGCCCGGTATGGCGCTGACCAATGCCATGCGGGAGATCATGGCCGGAGATATTATTTCCGGTGTGAACCGTACGGCAGAGGCCATCTTGACTGCTGCGGCCATCTCTCTGGGCGTGGTGATCTCTCTGGCGATTGGAATGTGAGGGGGATGCCATGGAAGTGATACAAGAACTGCTTTTACCCTGCCTGTGGGGTATGATAGCCTGTGTAGGCTTTGGATTGGTGTTCAATATCCAGGGCGGAGGCATTTTAATCTGTGGTCTGGGCGGAGCGCTGGGCTGGTTTGTCTATCTGATTGCTCAGCGCCTGCTGGGAGGCGATATTTTACCGGCCTTTCTGGCTGCGGTGTGCATTGCCATCTACTCGGAACTGATGGCCCGGGTGCGCCGTTGTCCGGTAACCGGGTATCTCCAGGTGGCGCTTTTGCCGCTGGTACCCGGAGCGGGCATCTATAACGCCATGCGCTACTGTGTGGCTGGAGAGACCGATCAATTTATTTCCACGATGCTGCATACCTTTGGGATGGCAGCATCTCTGGCTGTGGGAGCTATGCTTGCTTCCACGGTACTGCGAACTTTACTGCCGCGATTGAGCAGAGAAAAGAAGAAACATTAAAAAGAGGGCTTAACTATGCATTTTTTCTATGATAACCGCCGGCTGCTGGCCGGTGTTCTCCTGAGCGCTGCACTGCTTTCCGGATGCGCTCCCAAAAATAATTCCCAGGGCTCTGACCAGTCGTCGGCAGACGTGTCTACATCAGAAAATAACCCCGGCGGCGATGTGAGTCAGCCTGACGGCTCCAGCGTGACCGCCAATGGTTCTGCCTCCCTGCCGGAGGACGGCAGCCAGCAGGCCGCATACGACTTTTCCAAACCCTGTCCGGAGAGCCCGGCGGTGGACAACAGCTACTTTGCCGACGCTGCCTTTATCGGCGACTCCCGTACCGAGGGCCTGATGCTGTACAGCGGCATTGGAGAGGTGGATAAGTACACCTCCATCGGCATCTCCATCTTCAAGCTGGAGAGCAAGAAGGCCATCACCATTGACGGAGTGGATTACACTCTGGTGGAGGCGCTGGCCCAGAAGCAGTACAACAAGGTCTATATCTGCCTGGGGGTCAATGAACTGGGCTATTTCAACGACCAGGGCTTCTATGACTCCTATTGCCAGGTGATTGATGATATCAAGGCCAGTCAGCCCAATGCGGTCATCTACATCCAGAACCTCATCCCCCTCAACGAGGACACCATTGCCGCCCGGGGCGGATCGGAATATTTGACCAATGAGCACCTGCGGGTTTATAATGAACTGACCCAGAAGGTGGCCCAGGAGAAGCAGGTCGTCTATCTGGATCTGTACTCGGCCTTTGTGGGCGAGGATGGACAGCTGCCTGCAGATGCCAGCACCGACGGCGTCCATCTCAGCGGCGCGTACTATAAGGCCTGGCTGGAGTACTTAAAGACACATACGGTCTCTTATGAGACTCTGTACCCAGAAGGAGGAGCAGCGGAATGAAAAAGATCTTGGGCGTGGTAATTGCCTTGGTATGTCTTATGTCTTTGATATCCTGCGGCGGGAAGCAGACCACAGCCGCTTACACCAAGGAGCAGGCCCAGAAGCTTTTGGATGGATCTGTATTCAGTGAGCAGTTGGAGGACCTGGACCTGGACACGGCCTGGTCCCTGTACCAGCTGGAGGGAGCCGGGGTGAGCCGGGATCAGCTCACCGACGGAGTGGTACACCGCTCCTCCGGCGGTACCTGTGAGGAGCTGGCCCTGCTGATTTTCCAGGACGAGGAGTCCGCTAAGAACGCCAAGACCGCGATGGAGAGCTATCTCCAGAGTGAGATCGAGGAGAACAAGAACTACCGTCCCGCAGAGATTCCCAAGCTGGAGGATGCCTTCCTGCAGCAGGCGGGCAACACGGTGCTGATGGTGGTATCCACCGATACCCAAGCTGTCAAAGACCTTCTAGGTTGATTATGAACAAGAACAGAGGAGGCCGCATATGCGGCCTCCTCTGTTTTCTTGTCAGGAAATCTTTTGATGCCCTATATGAGGATGACAGGATTTACAGCTTGATGGAAAATAGAAAATCCGGTACAATTTCAGAGTAAAACCCGCTAAAAAGGAGCAAAATATCATGAAATTGAACTGGAAGCGAGGCGTGGCCGGAACTCTGGCCGCCCTTGCTCTGATACCCGGAGCTCAGGCCGCCGGGGGAAATGTAAAGCTCAGCGGTACCACACTGAGCCAGCAAGAGGCCTGGATTGAACATGGAACCAGCTATATCACCCTGGCTGCCTTTGCCCGGGAGACGGGCCGTACCCTGAGCTGGGATGGCAAGCAAGCCATCCTGGAGGGGAATGGATTGGAATTGACAGCGGCTCCCGGAGCCATCTACATCCTCTCCAACGACCGCGGTCTGTATGTGGCTGAGGGAGTGCGGGTGGTGGACGGACGCACCGTCTTTTCTCTGCGCCTGCTCTCCCAGGTAACAGGGGGAAAGCTGAGCTGGGACGCTGCCAGCGGCACTGCTCAGCTGGATACCCGTGGGACGGTCCCTGCCCAGGCCGACTATGACGAGGAGGACCTGTATTGGATGTCCCGCATCATCTCGGCAGAGAGCCGGGGAGAGCCCCTGCTGGGGCAGATCGCCGTGGGCAACGTGGTACTTAATCGAGTGGCGAATAAGCAGTTCCCAAACACAGTCAAAGAGGTGATCTTTGATGATAAGTATGCCATTCAGTTTGAGCCGGTAGAAAACGGTACGGTCTATGACGAGCCCACCGACTCGGCGGTTCTGGCGGCCAAAATCAGCCTGGAGGGGGCAGATGTCATTGGTTCGGCGCTGTATTTCTATGCACCCAAGCTCTCTCCGGTAAACTGGATCAACCAGAACCGCCCCTTTTATATGACCATCGGCTGCCACGATTTCCACCTGTAACAGCAAAACGCGGTGCATACCTGTGGTATGCACCGCGTTTGAGCTTATTAGCGCTGATATTCAAATTCCAGGTCGTACATGGACACGATATCCCCGTCCTGGATGCCCATGGCCTCCAGCCGGTCAAACAGACCGGACTGGCGCAGGTTCTTATCAAACCAGTTGCGGGACTCGTAGTCAGAGAAATTGACGTTGGAGATGAGCCGCTGCAGCCACGGTCCCTCCACCACCCAGGTGTCGTCGAACTTTTCGATGGAGACCTCACCGCTGGTATCCACCTCGGGGGGACGCTCCACATAGGTGGGCTCGTACACCGCCACAGGGGGCAGGTGCTGCAGTTCCTCGGCCGCCTTCTTCATCAGCTCGCGGGTGCCCATATGGGCGGCAGCGGAGATCTCAAAGAGCTCCATGCCCTTGGCCTTGACGTGCTCCCGCAGGCGCTCCAGAAGTTCCGGGTCTTGCATGATGTCCACCTTGTTGGCGGCCACGATCATCTTCCGGGAGGCCAGGGTGGGGGAGTACTCGGCCAACTCGGCGTTGATGGCCTCAAAGTCCTCCACCGGGTCACGGCCCTCGCTGCCCGACACATCCACCACGTGGATGAGCAGACGGCAGCGGTCGATATGACGCAGGAAGTCATGGCCCAGACCGGCGCCCTGAGCGGCACCCTCGATGATGCCGGGGATGTCAGCCATGACAAAGGAGACGCCTTCCTCCACATAGACCACGCCCAGGTTGGGGAAGAGGGTGGTGAAGTGGTAGTTGGCGATCTTGGGCTGGGCGCGGCTGACCACGCTGAGCAGAGTGGATTTGCCCACGTTGGGGAAGCCCACCAGACCCACATCGGCCAGCAGCTTCAGCTCCAGGATCACGTCCCGGGTCTGACCGGGCAGGCCCGCCTTGGCAAAGCGGGGGACCTGCCGGGTGGGGGTAGCAAAGTGCTGGTTGCCCCAGCCGCCCCGACCGCCCTTGCACAGGACGAAGGACTGGGTCTGGGACATATCACAGATGATCTCCTTGGTCTCCGCGTCCCGGATAATGGTGCCACGGGGGACGCGAAGGGTGAGATCGGCGCCGTTGCGGCCGGTGCAGCGCTTGCCGCCGCCGTCCATGCCGTTGGCCGCCACATACTTGCGCTTATAACGGAAATCCATCAGGGTGGACATGTTGTCGTCGATGACTACCACCACATTGCCGCCCTGACCGCCGTCGCCTCCGTCAGGGCCGCCGGCGGCCACGTATTTTTCCCGGTGGAAGGAAACCACGCCGTTGCCGCCGTTGCCGGAGCGGACAGTAATACGGGCGGTATCTACAAAAGGTGCTGCCATAGCGGTCCTCCTTTAAAAATTCAGTAGGTTCAGCCCCACGGTATCGCTGAAAGCGCGGCCCACTTGGCCGTCCCAGACCTGGAGAAAGAGCTCCAGCGTGGCGCTGATGGTGCAGGAGGTCAGGTGCCCGGCATATACCTCCCCGGTGACCGGGTTTCCAAAGGTGATATGCAGGTGGAGATAGGGTTCCCCGTCCTTCCGGGTCACATTCCCCACCAGGGCGGAGATCTCAAACTGGCCCTGACAGCGGCGGGCGTGGTACTGTTTTTCTGTGGTGTCAAAGATACCGATGGTAACGTCGTTGGCGGCACCCAGAGCAGATACGCAGCCCAGTTGGACCTGTTCCTGCTCCACCAGACGGGTGAGACAACTCACGACTTCTTCGCCCGGGTCCAGGCGCAGGACATAGCCCTGATCAAATTTCCGATACTCCATAAATGGACCTCCTTTCCAAAAAAGAAGCCGCAAACGAGACTCGTTTGCGGCTTTGTTCAGCAAAATTACTGAGCGATCTCCACGATAGAGACCTGCTTACGATCCTTGCCCAGGCGCTCGAACTTCACCTTGCCAGACTTCAGAGCAAACAGGGTGTCGTCGCTGCCCTTGCCCACGTTCACACCGGGGTGGATGTGGGTGCCGCGCTGACGGACCAGAATGTTGCCGGCCAGAACGAACTGACCGTCGCCACGCTTCACGCCCAGACGCTTGGACTGGGAGTCGCGGCCGTTACGGGTGGAGCCAACGCCCTTCTTGTGGGCGAAGAACTGCAAACCGATATTCAGCATAAGTTACACCTCCAAGACGGTAATATGGTCGGGATATTCCTCGGCCAAGGCCACAAAGTGTACCATGAGGGCGGTCAGAAGGGTCTGACAGGTGCTCTCATTGGCCTCACTCAGGCCGCCGGGAAGCTTTAATTGAATGGACGCATCTTTCTGCCGCACCTTGACCGAGGCCTCAAGCCCCAGTACGTCGTTCACGGCGCATTCCACCAAACGCACAGCGCTGGTGATGGCGGCACAGACGATGTCCTCTCCCTCCGGGGCAAAGCCGCTGTGACCCTGGACGGTAAATCCAGTGATGCGCTCGCCCGCGGTATGGAATGTTACGGTGGTCATAAATCAGGCGTTGATGGCGCTGATCTGCACCTTGGTGTAGGGCTGACGGTGACCCTGGCGCTTGCGGTAACCCTTCTTGGGGTTGTACTTGAAGACGCGGATCTTCTTGCCCTTGCCGTTCTTCACCACGGTGGCAACCACGGAAGCGCCCTCCACGGTGGGAGCGCCGAAGGTAGCCTTGTCCTCGTTCAGAATAGCCAGAACCTGATCGAAGGTGATCTCGGCGCCAGCCTCGGCCTCCAGCTTCTCGATGAACAGGGTGTCACCCTGAGCCACCTTATACTGCTTGCCGCCGGTTACGATAATAGCCTGCATGAAATTCAACTCCTTTATTACGGGCTCGCTCTCCTAGGCATGGGTCTGACCCATTTGAAGACCTACTCAAAGCGGCTCTAAAAGTATATCAGTGGGATATGGGCTTGTCAAGAGATTTTGGACAAAAAATCTTGAAAAAAGAGAAAAAACGGAAGGGAAGGATTTGACGAAATTGGAAGAATCGGGTACACTAATAGCTGATTGCCCGTTCTTTTTGTCTTGAAAAGCCGGGTGCAGAGAGATGAGGGGGAAATGCCATGGTTTTCAGCAGTTTGGAATTTCTGCTGGGCTTTTTGCCGTGCTTGCTGGTGATCTATTTTATTATTCCGGCCAAGGTGCGGTGGCTGCGCAATTTGGTGCTGCTGGCCTTCAGCCTGTTTTTCTACCAGTGGGGCGCCCATCAGCTGGTTTTGTTGATGGTGGCATCCATTTTGGTCAACTACTTGGGCGGTTTGATGGCCGGGCGGAGAGACCATCCGGCCTTGGCCAAATTCGGTGTGTGGTTTGCGGCGGTCCTGGGGCTTGGATTGCTGGGCTGGTTCAAATATGCCGGCTTTCTGGCCCAGACTATCTGTGACCTGGGCTTTGCCATTCCGGTACCCCATATCACCCTGCCCATTGGAATCTCATTTTTCACCTTCCAGGGACTCAGCTATGTGATCGACGTTTACCGGGGCGATGCGCCCACATAGAAAAATCCTCTGGATGTAGCGCTGTATGTGGCCCTCTTTCCACAGTTGGTGGCGGGCCCCATTGTGCGCTACACCACGGTGATGGAGGACATTACCCATCGGCGGGAGACCCTGGATGAGTTTGCCGCCGGAGTGACCCGCTTCTGCTTTGGATTGGCCAAAAGGATGGTCATTGCCAACGCCATGGGACAGATTGCCGATGGGGTCTTCAACCAGACCGCGGCCAACCTGGACCCGGGATTGGCCTGGGTAGGAGCCTTGGCCTATACCTTCCAGATATACTTTGATTTCTCCGCCTATTCGGACATGGCCATTGGCCTGGGCCGCATGTTCGGCTTTCATTTTCTGGAGAACTTCAACTATCCCTATATCTCCAAAAGTGTCACCGAGTTCTGGCGGCGCTGGCATATCTCCCTGTCCACCTGGTTTCGGGACTATGTGTATATCCCCTTGGGAGGCAACCGCTGCGTGAAGTGGAAGCACGTGCGCAATATTACTGTGGTGTGGCTGCTTACCGGCCTGTGGCACGGTGCGGCCTGGACCTTTATTTTGTGGGGCGTGTGGTTCTGCCTGCTGCTGCTGGGCGAGAAGTTCTTGTGGGGCGGTGTGCTGAATAAGACTCCCGCTCTGGTGCGCCACGGCTATACGATGCTGGCAGTGGTCATTAGCTGGGTGCTGTTCCGCAGTGTGGATCTGCCCCAGGCCTGGGCCTATCTGGGTGCCATGTTCGGCCAGACTACCGGACTAGCCCAGGACGGTCAGGCAGCCTATTACCTGCTGGAGTACTGGCCGGAGTGGCTGCTGGCCATCGTGGCCAGCCTGCCGGTGAAGGGCTGGCTCCAGGAGAAGCTGAAGCAGGGTGGGAACCTGGGGCAGACCATCCTGATCTGGGCGCCCAAGGGACTGGCTCTGGGGCTGCTGGGGCTGTCCTATCTGAAACTGGTCACCAGCTCCTTCAACCCGTTCATTTACTTCCAATTCTAAGGAGGACAGCACGATGAAACAAAAGAAAATTGCAAATATTGTGCTTGTCCTCGCCTTTGCAGGCTTTCTGGCGGCGGCTATGGTTATCACTCTGGGAAAACCCCAAGGGGGCTGGTCCTACTATGAAAACCGCACTCTGGCCCAAATGGAGGAGCTTACGCCCCAGACTCTCTGGGATGGAACCTTTGCTAACAGTGTAGAACCTACCCTTCAGGACCACGCCGCCGGGCGCAATACCCTGCTGAAGCTGTCTGCATGGATGGACATGGAGCTGTTTCATCGTCCGGTGGTCAATCAGGTCATTCCGGCGGAGGGGATGCTGCTGAGCTGGAACCCCTATGAGACGCCGGACCCGGAGCTGATCCAGCAGCAGGCCGACGCCATGGCCGGACAGCTGGGAGAACTTCGGGATGTGGTGGAGAGTTACGGCGGGAAGTTCTATTATGTGGCGGTGCCCGGCCAGTACACCTATTTTGAAGAGGTGCATCCCGACTTTTTAAATAACCGGGATACCTATACCGACCTGGAGATCCCCGCGTTCCAGCAGGCTATGGAGGAGCAGGGAGTCACTTTGATTGAAATGGGAGAAATTCTGGCGCAGCAGGGCAACCCGCCGGAATATTACTCCACCGTGGACTACCACTACACCTTTGGCGGAGCCTACGCCACCTATCTGGCTATTCTGGAGCGGATCAACCAGGACTTTGACCACTCTCTCACTGTGCTGGACGAGGACAGCCTGGTGCGGGAGACCCTGCCCAATCCCTACCTGGGCTCTCGGGCACGGAAGGTGTTTGGACTATGGGAGACGGATGAGAAGCTGGAGATCGGCCTGCCGTCCCAGCCCATTCCCTTTACTCGGACGGACAACGGCCAGGAGGTGCCGGCTACCGTGTATACGCTGCCGGGCAATGACACCGACGAGGTGGCCTACGCGGCCTATATGGGGGGCGACATTGCAGAAACGGTCATTGATACCGGCCGGGATGAGCTGCCCTCCCTGCTCATCTACGGAGACAGCTTTACCAACCCGGTGGAGGGGTTGATGTATTACAGCTTTGATGAGATGCGCACCATTGACCTGCGCCACTATAAGGATATGACGCTGGCGGATTATATTGCCCTGTACCAGCCTGACGTGGTGGTGGGCATCCGCGACTATGAATCGCTGCTGTCCACCGACTACAATGGTTCTCCCTTTGAAATTCAGCCTTAATACGTGAACAGAGGCGGCCTATTTTAGGCCGCCTCTGTTTTATCAATCAGGTATCTTCGCAGTCACAGAACTTGCAGGGCTCGTCCACCGTGACCAGGTACTTCTCCAGCAGAGTTACCGGATGGTAGGACAGCTTGCTCTTGCGCAGGCCGGGGTCGCCGGCGTCGTCCTCGCGGTTGATAAAGTGGACTCCGTCCTGGGCAAACTGCTGGGCGAACTGAGCCACCAGCATCTGATAGCAGCCCTGGTAGTCCCGGTCTGCCTTTTCAATGTGGGTAAACAGGGTGTCTCCCACGATCTCGCCCAGGGAGAAGCCCACGATCTCACCTTCCACCAGCAGCATACCGCCCAGCATATCATAGGTGGTGTAGTTGCCCAGAACCTCCCGGGTCTTGGCCAAATCCTCGTGGAAGGAGGCGGAGGGTTTGTCTACTCCGGCGGCATAGCGGTCCAGGAAGGCTCCTACTGCGGGAAGATCCTCCGGAGTAATGACCCGGAAGGACCAGTTGCCATAGGTTTTCAAAAATTTGTTGACGTGGTTGCGCTGACCGCTGAGCTTTTTGCCACGGAAGAACTGGAGATCCTCTGCCCGATATAGGTAGTCATAAGCGTCCCGGGTGGGGATGGCTGCCGAGTTGGGAAAAGCGGTTTGCAGACGGTCCAGCTCATCCTTGGGGACGGGGTAGAAGGAGATGGGCATGCCCCGCCGGCAGCAGTAGCCGGCGATCTGGCGGTAGTGTTCCGGCCGGCCGCCTCCCAGGGGGAGGGTAAAGGTGGGACCCAGGCCGGGATAGTCCACTTTGAAGTACAGCGAGCCGTCGTGGACAGCCCACTCGGTGTGGTACATGTCCCGCCACATAAACACGGTGCCGGGGGTGGTGTCACAGATACGGCTTCCGCTGTAAGCGAAAAAGTCCCACAGTTTGGGCAGATCTTCCAGTTGCAGGGGGTGAAATTCTAGCATAAATTTAAATCCTCATTTTGTTTTTCCTAGTTTGTCCGCCAGACGGCCGAAATACCAGCCGGTGACGCCGTTTTTTTTCATCAGATAGCCCCGGCTGGTCCTGGCCACCAGGGACAGACAGTCGCCTGGAGTCACAGGCAGATGGTAATCGGTAGAGTCCTCACACCACAGCCGCTCTCCGGTATGGCGCAGGTAGGAGTTGAGAATGTCAAGCTCCCGTCCGGTCTCCAGGTGGCGGCAGCGGGAAAATTCCTCTCCCGCCTCCAAAAGCTCCAGATCGGAGCGGCCCCAGCGGATGTTTATCGAGTCGCAGGAGGGCTCCTACGCGTCCAGGGCTGTGTATACCGGCAGACCATCCCACGCCTGCCAAGTGAAGTTCTGGGCGTCTTCTGAGGGAAGAATCAGGGCATTGAGCTGGCCATCGATCTTCAAGACGCAGCCGCCGTCAATGGAAATGATTTTCCGGTCCCAGTCAAAGATGGGAGCGGCGCTGGGGATGTGCTCATGGTAGAGGGTCACCGGCCAGTGACCCACAATGACGTATTTCTCAAAGGAGTGTCCCTGTCCGCGGAAGTCATCGTTTTTCATGCACCGCCAGCGGTTGAGCTGCTCCATATGCTCCAGCGAGGGAACGCCGCCATGGACGAATACCAGGTGCTCTGTCTCCAGAATAGTGGGCAGCTTGGCCAACCACTCCCGCACCTGGGGAAAGGCTGCACGCAGCGTCTGGCGCAGACGGGGCAGGTCGGTTGGATCACCGTCATAGCCTGCCTCATGGGCCATCTGAAAAATACAGCTCTCCGGGTGCTGAGGAAGGTAGCGGGAGAAAAAGCTCTCGTCCAGGGAGTCCGTCTCAAAGAAATTGAGCACCAGGCCGTCGCAGTTTCCACACAGAGGGTAGACGGTGTGGGTTTTGCACAGCTGCACAATGTAGCGCAGCAGGCCCAAACTGTCCGGCCCTTTTTCCAGCATGTCTCCCACCAGGACCAGAATGTCGTCAGGGGAGAAGGAGACCTTCTCCAACAGGTGCTGGAAGAAGGGCAGATTGCCGTGGATGTCGCTGACAGCTAGAATACGACGCCCGGGGGCAAACTCCGGATGGATAATGATAGCATTTTGTGACACGGATGCTTCCCCCCCGTTCAGACGATCATTTGAGTAAAGAATTACGCCAATACGGCCTCCAGGGCGACCCAGCCGTTCTTTTCACGCTTCCGGGTAATCTTCAGACCGTTCTTGGCCAGCGCGGCCTCCACCTCATGTGCCCGGGTATCGATGATGCCGGAGCAGAGGAAGATTCCGTCCTCCGTCAGCAGGTTGGGCACCTGAGCAGACAGGGGGATGATGACGTCGGCAACAATGTTGGCCAACACCAGAGGGTAGCGCTGCTGAGCAATCTCAGCGGCCAGAGCGGCATCACTGAGCACGTCTCCGGCCCGAACCGTGTAGCGGTCCTTGCCAATGCCGTTGAGGGCGGCGTTTTCATAAGCTACATCCACCGCCTTGGGATCGATGTCCACCGCCAGAGCATGGCTTGCACCCAGCACCAGAGCGGCAATGGACAAAATGCCGCTGCCGCAGCCCAGGTCCAGAACGGCGTCTCCGGCCTTGGTGTGGGCCTCCACACCCTCCAGACACAGCTGAGTAGAGGCGTGGGAACCGGTGCCGAAGGTGAGCCCGGGATTGAGATAGAAGGGGACCCGGCCGTCGGGGACAGGATTCTCCTTCTCCCACTGGGGGACAACATACAGGCGCTCACCAATGGAGAGAGGCTTGTAGTATTTCTGCCAGCTGTATGCCCAGTCGTTGTCGCTGAGAGGAGTCACCGTGTACTCGCAGTCCAGACCATGGGTGTACTGGGCCAGCTGGGCGCGGCCATCGGTGTCGTCGGTGACGTAGAACTTGACCCGGGTGACTCCCTTCATCCGGTCCAGCAGCTCCTGGTCCACATAGTCCCAGTACTGCCGGTTCTGCTCCAAAAACTGCTGGAACTCCGCCTCGTCCTCAATGACCAGTCCGGCCATACCGGCGGCGGTGAGCTTAGCCGTCACCTCGTCCAGCCGATCGGGGGTGGTGTTGACGGCGATCTCCAGCCACTTTGTATCTGCCATGTATTTCTTCCTTTCCGCCAGGGGCGCCGCCCCTGGACCCCGCCCGCTTTTTCGAAAAAGCGGGGCAAAAATTTTTGTGCGTGAAATTCCACTTCACGCTGAGTTTTGTGTTGGAACGAGATGGGCTCGACGTTTTCCACCCACAGCCCGCTTTCAGGCAAGCGCAGAAGCGAAACAAAGTTTCGCAGGAAGTTCTTTGCCAAGCTTTCTTTCAAGAAAGCGGTTTAGCGGACGGTGCCCAGATAGAACAGGGCCAGGGTGCCGGGGCCGGAATGGGCGCCGATGACCGGGCCAACATAATTGATGTGAATATCCTCGGTGCCAAAGCGCTCCCGGACCATGTCAGCCACCAGCTCCGCATCCTTGAGGCAGTCGCCGTGGCTGATAAAGACGGTTTTCTTGCCCTCTTCGGTGACCGTTTTCTCCATCTTGTCTACCAGAGCCTTCAAAGAAGCGTTGCGGCCACGGGCCTTGCCGATGTTGATGAGGTGACCTTCGTCATCGACATGAAGCACCGGCTTGATCTGCAGCATAGAACCCACCACCGCAGTGGTAGCGGAGATCCGTCCGCCGCGCTTGAGAAAGTGAAGGTCGCTCACTGTAAACTGGTGGCACAGGTGGAGCTTGTTTTCCTCCACCCAGTCCCGTACCTCTTCAATGGAAGCGCCGGCATCCCGCTTCTGGGCAGCCAGCCACACCAGCAGACCCTGTCCCATGGAGGCACAGAGGGTATCTACGGTGTAAATCTTACGCTGGGGATACTTTTCCTGCAATTCCTCCACGGCCAGGCGGGAGGAGTTGAAGGTAGTAGACAGTCCGGAGGAGAAGGCCAGGATCAAAATATCCTTGCCATCTTTCAGGTAGGGCTCCAGTTCCTCCTCGAAATCATTGGGATTGAGGGCGGCGGTGGTGGCCAGCTCGCCCGCCCGCAGCATATCATAAAACAAAGCCGGGTCCATCTCCCGGTTATCGGGGTAGTTGCGGTAGGTTTGTCCCTGAATGGTAAAGCGAAGGGGGAGGACAGGAACGCGGATTGCCTGGGCCATCTCTTCGCTGAGGTCGGCGGAAGAATCAGTGACCAAAACAAATTCAGACATATGAAAACCTCCTTACAGATGTTATAGATACAGGATCATTTTTTCCCCTTTTTCGGCGACTCCGAGTGGGGGGGCTGAAGAATATCCAAAATACGGGCGCAGGCCAGCTGATTGGCGTAACTGCGCAAAGCCAGATCCAGAGCCAGTCTGGGCAGATCCTCCCGGGTAGCGTTTTCATCGATGGTATCTGCGGTATCTGCCAATGCCCGGTCCAGCGCGGCGCAGAAGTAGGTATACAGCTCCTCCGGCGTTTTGTTGCGGGCCTGTCCGGCGGCCAGCAGAATCCCGGTATCCCGCACGGAGAGGATCTTTTTTAGTGCGCAGACGGCGGTAAGATACCCCAAATGGATGGGACCATAGCGTTTGCCGTCTGCCCGGGGGACCAGTCCCTCCTTGATATAGTTGTTGACCATGGCGGAGGTGAGAGCTTCTCCTTCGTCAAAATGGATCAGCTGCCGGGGCATATAGGAAATGATCTGGTCCATATACAGCGCAATATCAGGCAGTTCCTGCCAGGAAGCGGGACGCTGGCCCTCCAGGCGCTGCTTTAAGTCCAGCAATTCTTCCATGAAAAGGCCTCCTTTGGTGTAATTACCATTATGCTATCACAAAGAGGAGAAAAAGACAAATATAATATGGAATATTACATTCCGCAGGGGGAACTCAGCGCTTCTCCATCCACTGGCGCAGACGCTCCAAAGCCTGGGCGTGGGTAGTGGAACGCATCTTGGGGAAGGCGCGCATCAGACGGCGCTGACCAAAGATAGGACGGGCCATCGCCGCCTCCAGCTTGGTGCGCAGTTCAGCCAAGTCGCGCTGGCGCTGCTCCAGCCGCTCGGCCTGATCCATCTGGTATTGCATACGCCGCTCGGCAAGGGACTCCTTCATATCCTCCAAGCTATCCTGAAGGTCTTCCCGGCGCTGGGCCAGGACATCCTTTGCATCCTCAAGGTTCTCCTGAATGTCCTCTCGCAGTCCGCTGCCCAGTTCCGCTGCATCGATGACCCGCTCAGCCAGGTTTTCGCCCAGTTCATTGGAGAGAGCCTTGATGCGGCTGGCCAATTCATCCAGCTGAGTGAGCTGCCGGTTCATGCGGGCGATGGTACGCACGGTGGCAGCCAGATCGACCAGCATCCCGGCAGAAAACAAAGCCAGCAGGACCAGGCCCAGGGTGTGCGGAATCAGGTGAATCAGCCAGAGAATGGAGGGATGGATGATCTCCACCACAAACAGACAGGCTAGACCCCAGGCAATAGAGAAACGCAGGCAGATGTATCCTCCCAGGTTAAAGGGCTCATTGGAGTAGTCCCACCAGCGCTGATGGAAGATTTTTTCCAAGACAAAGCCGGTGACCCACTCCAGCAGGGAGGTGAGCAGCACCGAGCCGAGAAACAGCAAAAAGGTGTTGCCGCGCAGCGGGTCCAAAAAGAAGAGTACGATCACGACGCCCACGCCGTAAATGGGGCACACCGGACCGTTAAGAAAGCCGCGGTTTACAAAGCGGCCTGAGGTCAGGGCTGCAAAGCTGACCTCTGTACACCAGCCCAGAAAGGCATAAACAAAGAAAATCCAGAGGAGAAGATACATAAAAACCTCCAACACATAGATAGATCAAACGGACCCGGCCAAAACAATATTCATTGAAGTATACCTCTTTTTAGTAAAAAAGTCCAGTATTCCATGGAAAGCTTAATATGAAGGGTACACAGCTCCTTGCTCGTTGGTGGAACGACGGGGATTGCTCCAGGACTGGAAACCATCATAAGAGGGAGGGAGAGCTTCCTTGACAAGCACTGGAAAATGAAGTACATTCGTATCACATTCCAACAGATCTCATTCCAGGAGGTGCTGCTTATGTTAAAGGAAATCGGAATTATGGAGGTCGGCGGCTTTCGGGTGGGCCACGCTCAGGATGTGCAGGCCGCTACCGGATGTACCGTGATCCTCTGTGACCGGATGAGTCCGGCCGGATTGGATGTCCGGGGAGGAGGACCGGCTTCCCGGGAATCTCAGATTTTAAATCCGGTGGCTGCGGCGGAAGGGATCAATGCTGTGCTCCTCTCTGGAGGCAGCGCCTTTGGCCTTGATGCGGCAGGCGGAGTACAGAAGTATCTGGAGGAGCGGGATATTGGCTTTGATGTGGGTGTGACCAAGGTTCCGCTGGTCAGTCAGTCCTGTCTGTTTGATCTGGTGGTGGGAAGCAAAGATGTACGTCCCACAGGGGCTATGGCCTATGAAGCCTGTGAAAATGCCTCTTATGAAGCTCCTGCCGAGGGTAATGTAGGGGCTGGGACCGGCTGTTCCATTGGAAAGTACCGGGGGATGGCTCGAGCTATGAAGTCCGGCTTTGGAACCTGTGCCTTCCAGACCGGTGATTTGAAGGTAGGAGCCCTGGTAGCGGTGAATGCCTTGGGAGACGTGTACGGAGCGGATGGAGAGCCCATGGCAGGACTTTTGAATCAGGAGAAAACCGGCCTGTCCAACACGCTGGAAGAGATGTTTTCCGATGCGGAAGGAAAGGAGAATCTTTTCACCGGGAATACTACCCTGGGCGTGGTGGTCACCAACGCAGCGTTCCATAAGACCCAGCTGACCAAAATTGCCGGTATGACCCACAACGGCTATGCCCGGGCAATCCGCCCCGTGCATACCACGGCTGACGGAGACAGTATCTACGCCCTGTCGCTGGGAGACGTGTCCGGAGATTTGAACCTGGTGGGAGCCATGGCCGCCCGCGCCATGGAACATGCGATCCGCCGGGCTGTTTGCAGCGCAAAATCCGCCTATGGCCTGATGGGGTGGGATGCTCTGCCCGGCAAAAAAGAAAATTCATAAGATGCAGTGAAGCCCCCGGCTCTGGAAGCAGAGCCGGGGCTTTCGCTTATTTTTGGGGGGCTTGATAGCGGCCTAGGTGCCATGCATAATAAGAGAGAATTAATAAGACGATCCGATGCTCTCAAAATAATGAGTTGTATGTCAAAAATATTGGTATCAGAGACTATGTTATCACACAACAGGTGAAACCCGGTACCATCTTTTACGCAAATATTTGCCATTGACCTGTGAAATTCTAAGATGGAAATGTTTTCTTGTGAAATGCAATTATCCGAATTATATAGAACGGACGATATTTTGATGTTCTGCTAAAGCGTTTAGAACTTTTCTTAGCAGGTGTCATTGTTGGAACTACTGATGACAGAGTTCAAAACTTGACATTTCTTGGGTGGCACACTACAATAAGAATAGATTGTGTGCTGAAGGAGTTCAGTGAAAATATGAATTTTTCGTCTCGAATTAGTCGCCCCTTACTGTACCAGGAAGTGGTCAATGCCCTGTATCAAATTATTGATGAGCAGAAGCTGCAGCCGGGGGCTCAATTTCCTTCTGAGCGGGAGCTGATTGAGCAACTTGGGGTGAGCCGTAATGTATTGCGTGAAGCGTTCCATGTGTTAGAACAGCGAGGGATCATCGTTTCGCACCAAGGGAGAGGAAGATTTTTGCGGTCTTTGCCCAGCAATGGTGCCCAGCAGGATAAGTATGCCCAAATGTCAAAAAATCTCGAACGGTATTCCTTGCGGGAGGCGTATGAGGTTCGTCAAGTGCTGGAAGAGAAGGCAATGGAACTGATCGTAAGGAATGCATCAGATGAGGATTTACAGGAACTTGAGGAAGCTTATGGGCGGATGGCTCTTAAATTTCAGGAGACGGGGACGACAGTAGGCGAGTTTGATCTGCACCGCCTGTATGCAAAAAAAACGGGTAGTATGTTTATGGAGCAGACACTGGATATCGTCCTGAGTACGATTTTGGAGATGATGCAGACAACTTCCCACGATGTGCTGGATATGCATAATGTTGAGCTAGAAGCAAAGGAGCATCGGCAAATCGTGGATGCGCTGAGACAGCGGGATGCAGTTAAGGCAAAGCAGCTTATGTTTGACCACATTCAGGGAACTATTGATTATTTAAAATAAAAAGAACAAAAACGACAAAAGTCACAGTTGACTTTTGTCGTTTCTTGTGTATACTATAAAAACAAAGATGTAAACATCTTCTTTTTTTAAGAATACGTGGGTGACCAAGCAACCAAGCAACCAAGATAAAAAGACGAACTATGAGGATGATAGAGCCAGATAAACAGCGGCAGGAAAATTGGATTGGAAAGGACTTAAATGCGATGGAAAAAGGAGAACTGAGATCAGAAGTAACCCAAGAGAGCATGATGGAGACAATCCGCTATATGACGGAACACTTTCCGTATCGTTTGGCGGGTAGTCCCTGCGAGGCAGCAGCAGCGGAGTATGTTGCCAACCGGATGAAGGAGTACGGACTGGAGGTAGACAACGAGACCTTCTACACCTATAACAGCGACCCCATGTACCAAAGGTACAGATCCTTCAGCCGGAGTTTCTGGAGATCGACAGCCTGCCCTGCGCCCATATCCGTGGCACCAAGCCGGAAGGGAGGAATTTGATCTGATCTATGTGGGTGATGGTTCTTATGGGGCATATAAGGGGCTGGACGTAGTGGGAAAGATGGTTCTTGTGGAGGTATCTTATGCTCCGCCTGTTCCGGAAAAGGCACGGATTGCCTACGAAATGGGTGCGGCCGGCATTATGTGCATGAATTGGGGTAATGACGAAGAAGTCATCTGTCACCGAGGGCTGAAGGCCGTGTGGGGCAATCCGACTGAGAGCAATGTTAAGAACATTCCCGACCTGGTGGGGGTCGGTATTACCCGTGGAGCCGGTCTGAAATTAAAGGACTGGTGTCAGGAGGGGAAGACGGTGCGGGTAAAGGTAACTGCCATTGCCGACCGTACCTGGAGCAAGGTGCATCAGCCCAAAGGAATTCTACAGGGCAACGGGAAGCGAGACGAATTTGTACTGGTGTGTTCTCATTTGGATGCCTGGAAACCGGGGGTTACCTGCAATGCTACTGGTAATGCTACTACCCTGGAAATCTGCAGAATTTTAAGCCAGCACCGGAAAGAACTGGATCGGGACATTTATTTTGTATTCTGGAACGGCCACGAGGTGGCGGAAGCGGCTGGCTCCACCTGGTTTGTGGACAACTACTGGGACCTGCTGAATAAAAAGTGTGTCGGTTACATGCACATTGATTCCACCGGCGTGCGGGAAACGGAGCTGTTTGAAATCAAGGCCTCCGAAGAACTGCTGGACTTTGCCAAGGCCAATGCGGAGAAGGTTTTGCCGCAAATGGAGTTGCGGGCCATGTCTCTGAAAAAAATCGGGGATCAAAGCTTTATGGGTATTGGTGTCCCTTCCATCACCCAGCGAATCTCCTTTACCCAGGCTTATATGGAGCACGCCCACGGAGCCACTCTGGGCTGGTGGAACCATACGAAGGAGGATGGCCTGGACAAGTGCGATCCCGAGGTGCTGGTACAAGATACCAAGGTGTCTCTTCAGGTGATCTATGACTTAGCGACCATCGAACTTCTGCCCTATGATTTTTCCCAAAAAATAAAAGAATTTCGGAGAAAGGTGGAGAAGCTTGCAGAGGAGTACGGATGTCACATGGATTTCTCAGATTTGCTGGAGAACCTGAAGCAGGCAGAACATCTGGTCCTTCAGGTACAGGAACAGAAAGAGGCGTTCCGGGGGGAGAGAGCACAGTATTATAACGATTTTGTCAAGGAGGTTTCACGCCAGATTACCAACGTGACTATGACCTATACAGACAAATACTCCCAGGATAGCTACGGTTATACCAAGCTGTCTGCTCCCATTCCCCTGTTTGCGGATTTTTCCCGGCTGGATAAATTGAAGGAAAATAGTCTGGAATATGGTCTGGTCAAGACTCAAATGGTAAAGAATAAAAATCGGATCAATGATGCATTAGAACTTATCAGCAGGATCTCAGTACTCTATCAAAAAATAATTCTTTCCTGTACTCAAATGTAAACAGTCAAAATGTTTTAGAACTAAATGATATAATCAAGGACTGTTTTCTTGTTGCATAATTTGCACAATATTTATAAAATGCAAGGGACAAGATGAAGCGGAGAAGTGCAAGTAAAGCCAACTGCGATTTGGAAAGGAGATTTAAGTGGACAAGAGATTAGAAATCGAATTTGAAAACCGGTTATCAAAAGTGAGAGATGAGGCGGCAAAAAGAGCATTTGAGGCTCTGGTTGTTATAGGATTTGCACCCAGAAGAGCCGGAGACCTTATGTATCTTGCAGGCCATATGCCGCTTCTGCCTGGGCATACCCGTAGATTTGGATGCCGCAGCCGTGGTTACTCAGCACTTTTGATCCCGTTGCACGGTGAGCCTAGTCTGATCAAAGGACTTCCATCAGGCGGAATTGAGTATATTAAGGATGTGTATGCAGATAACGATCTGGCATCGGCTTTAAAAAAGCGATACATAAGCATGGCTTGGAAAGAAAGGATATTGGATTGGTCGGGTCTGATATTTTGAGTGTCGCATTGTATGAGGACATTCGTGCAGAGTGTCCGAATACAAGATTTTATTTCGCAGATGACCTGATCCAAAATATTAGGGCACAGAAAAACGAGTATGAGCTTGAAATTATGCGGACTGGAGCGCAGATATCGGATGAAGTAGCGGCGGAACTTCGTCAGTTTATCAGACCTGGGATTTCGGAGCGCGATGTCTATGCATTTATCACCAGTCAGCTTCAGAAACGTGGGGTTACTGGGGCATTTGCTACTTGTCAATCTGGTGAGCGGTCAGAGAAGGTATATTATACTGAGGCCAGTGATCGAATCTTGCAAAACGGCGATTTTGTGAATATGGAAATAAATGGAAAATATAAGGACTACATGATTGACGTATGCAGAACTGCGGTTGTTGGAACAATTAGTCCAGAACAGCGACACGTGCTTGATACGACGGTCGAAATGTTGAGTGAAAGCTGCAAAGCGGTCCGTCCAGGTGTAGTCGCGGAAGATTTGGAAGCAATTGCGGGGAAAATTGCGCTACGCGAAGGGTTTACTTCCAATTTCAGCTTGGCCTACAATGGACCGCAGACTTATCTTGGACATGCGATCGGATTAAGTGTAGATGAACCTCCACTTCTGATGAAAGGAGATCTGACTCGGCTTGTCCCTGGTATGGTGTTGACACTGGAACCTGGACTTTACAACACCGGTTTGGGAGGATGCAGAGTTGAAGATGAAGTGCTGGTTACAGAGGATGGATTCGAAGTGTTGAACACCTATGACCGGATTTGGTGGTAACAAAATGGTGCTTTTGAGGGAATAATAATTTGAGGAGGGAACGATGTGGAAAACATAAATATTGGTGTGCTGGATTATTGTATTCTGGCGGTTTATGTATGCATGATGCTGGGAGTTGGTTTCTATTTTAAGGCATCTGCAAAAATGGCTGATTATGCTGTAGCAGACAAAAAACTCGGGTTATGGCGATGCTCTGGAGCAGGAGTTTGGCATTAAGGTCATCGATCCCGCGTTCCTGGCGGTTGCATGGGCAGAGATGGCCGCCCGGCTGAATCTGCGGCCGTCCAGACGTTCCTATGGGAGTGTGGGTACACAGGAGGAAGTATGAGTCAGATCAGTGACTGTCTGGACCTGTTGCGTCAGCTGGTGGCAATCCCCAGTGAATCGCAGAATGAGGAGGCTCATGCCCGTTTTCTGGCGGACTATCTCAAAGATGAGCTGGAGATGGAGACACAGCTTCAGCATGTAGAGGGCAAAAGCTACAATGTGACAGGATGCTGGCAGCCGATAAAGGGAAAAGCCCGCCGCAAACTGATGTTGGGCGGGCATCTGGATACGGTGAGTCCCACAGACCTCTGGGAAACCGATCCCTACCGTTTGGTGCAGCAGGGAGACCAGCTGCACGGACTAGGAGCAGGTGACATGAAAGGGGGACTGGCAGCTCAGCTCATGGTGTTGAAATCCCTGAAGGAACGGGGGGGGCTGTGGGATGCAGAGGTGGAATTTGTGGGGCTGGCAGATGAAGAGCGCCACTCGGTGGGAGCCAATGCTTATGTGCGGCGGGTCCAGGAGGAAAAACAGCCACAGCCGGAGACCTTTTTTATTATGGCGGAGCCCCACTTTGATAATATTGTTGTGGGAGCCACAGGAAAGGTGTTGCTGAAGCTGGAGGTCACCGGGGCGCCCGGCCATGCAGCGATGCCGGAAAAGGGGATCAATGCGGTGGATTGTATGGCGGCTTTGCTCCAGGCAGTCAACCAGACCTGGGGAAGCTGCTACCGGGAAGGAAGGGTGGGGTCTCACTGCTGTTTGATGATCCACAGTGATTATCCGGGATATAGTTTGAATATCCCCCAACGCTGCACCTGCCTGATAAACAAGCAGCTGATGGCAGAGGAACGGGGCGAGGATTTCCTGGAGGATTTGAAGCGGATCTATGAGAAAGCGGTGGGGCAGGGAACCTTGCGCGTCACCAGACAGATCCCAAGCTACCCATCCTATCAGCTACCGAAAAATCAACCGGATTTAGCAGCGCTGCGCACGCTTTTGAAGCAGCGGTTTCAGCGTGTACCGGAGCTGAAAATCAACCAGAGCGTGAGCGACGGAAACATCCTATATCAAAGCCTTGGAATTCCCACGATTTTATATGGCCCCCGGGGGGGCGATTTCCATACTGAGCGTGAATATCTCTCGTGCAGTTCCCTGGAGCAGTATATGGAAGAGTTGGAGGCTTACATAAAAACCCGATATGCGGGAGCATAAAAGGAGGCGGCGGTCTTGAGCTGCGTACATTGGGACAGAGAAGAATTGGCGTGGGAAAGGGAGCGGGTTCAGGCAGACTATGACGCATGGAAAGCAAAGGGACTAACACTGAATATGGCCCGGGGAAAGCCGGGCCTGGAGCAGCTGGCCCTGTCCCGGGAGTTATTTACGATTCTGGATTTCGACCACTGTGTGGAGGACGGTGTGGACGCCAGAAATTATGGAGAACTGGCCGGTATGCCCTGCGCTAGGCGGTACTGGGCCCAGATGCTGGATGTGGAGCCGGAACAGTGTTTTGTGGGCGGGAGCTCCAGCCTGACCATGATGTATGATCTGGTAGCCAAAGCCTGGAGCAACGGACTGCTTCATAGTCCAAAGCCCTGGAGCCAGCTGGAGCGGGTCAAATTCCTGTGTCCCTGTCCCGGATATGACCGCCATTTCCGTATCACCTAGTCCTTCGGCATGGAGCTGACCCCGGTTCCCATGACAGAAGAGGGACCGGACATGGACCAAGTGGAGCGGTTGGCCGCCGATCCGGAGGTCAAGGGCATCTGGTGCGTGCCGAAATACTCCAATCCGGACGGCATCGTCTATTCGGAGCGGACGATTGCCCGCATGGCAGCCCTCAAGCCCGCGGCCCCCGATTTTATGATACTTTGGGATAATGCCTACTGCGTCCATCAGTTCCGGGGAGAGTATCAGCCTATTGCCGACATCCTGTCGCTGTGCGCTTGGAATGGAAGCCCGGATATGGTCTATGAATTTGCATCCACCTCAAAAATAACCATTCCGGGAGCGGGGATGGCGGTTATGGCTGCCAGCCAGGCCAACATTCAGTACCTCAGCGGGCTGATGGATGCCCAGATGATCAGCTGCGACAAGATCAACCAACTCCGACAGGTTCGATTCCTGAAAGATACGGCACACACATTGGAGTTGATGCAGCGGCACGCAGCGCTTCTCCGGTCCCGATTCGACGCATTTCTGACTGAATTGGAGAAACTGCGGCCCCTGGAGATTGCCCGGTGGACCCAGCCGCAGGGAGGATACTTTATCAGCCTCTACACCCTGCCGGGTTGTGCCAAGCGGACGGTGGAACTGTGCCGACAGGCAGGACTTGTGATGACTCAGGCAGGAGCAGCATATCCCTATGGAAAGGACCCGGAGGACCGTCATATTCGGATTGCGCCCTCGTATCCGGCATTAGAGGATGTGAAAACAGCGGCCAAGGTATTTTGTACCTGTTTGAAGCTGGCGGCCTTGGAGAAGCAGAATCTGGTAAATTAACATCAACGAATCGATAGACAAAAGGATACCCCCCGCCCCAACTCAGTTAGAGTTGGGGCGGGGGGTATTTATGCTACAAGAAAGCTTAGTTTCTGGGGTTCTTGATAGCTGCCTGAGCAGCAGCCAGACGAGCGATGGGCACACGGAAGGGGGAGCAGGACACATAGTCCAGACCCACGCCGTGGCAGAACTCCACGGAGGAGGGATCGCCGCCGTGCTCGCCGCAGATGCCCAGCTTCAGGTCGGGACGGGTCTCGCGGCCCAGCTTGGCAGCCATCTTCACCAGACGGCCCACGCCGTTCTGGTCCAGACGGGCGAAGGGATCGGACTCGTAGATCTTCTTCTCGTAGTAGGCGTCCAGGAACTTGCCGGCGTCGTCACGAGAGAAGCCGAAGGTCATCTGAGTCAGGTCGTTGGTGCCGAAGGAGAAGAACTCGGCCTCCTTGGCGATCTCGTCAGCAGTCAGAGCGGCACGGGGGATCTCGATCATAGTGCCGACCTTGTAGGTCATGTTGGAGCCGGCAGCCTTGATGATCTCGTCCGCGGTCTTAACCACCACGTCCTTAACATACTTGAGCTCCTTGACCTCGCCAACCAGGGGGATCATGATCTCGGGAACCATGTTCCACTCGGGGTGCTTGGCCTGAACGTTCAGAGCAGCCTTGATGACAGCCTTGGTCTGCATCACAGCGATCTCAGGATAGGTAACAGCCAGACGGCAGCCACGGTGACCCATCATGGGGTTGAACTCGTGCAGGCCGGCGATGATGGCCTTGATGTCAGCCACGGACTTATTCATGTCCTTGGCCAGCTGCTCGATGTCAGCTTCCTCGGTGGGAACGAACTCGTGCAGGGGGGGATCCAGGAAGCGGATGGTGATGGGGTTGCCCTCCATGGCCTCGTACATGGCCTCGAAGTCACCCTGCTGCATGGGCTCCAGCTTCTCCAGAGCCTTCTCGCGCTGCTCCACAGTGTCAGAGCAGATCATCTCACGGATGGCGGGGATACGGTCAGCCTCGAAGAACATGTGCTCGGTGCGGCACAGGCCGATGCCCTCGGCGCCGAACTTCATGGCCTGCTTGGCATCGCGGGGGTTATCCGCGTTGGTGCGGACCTTCATCTGGCGGTACTTGTCAGCCCAAGCCATGATGCGGCCGAACTCGCCGCCGATGGAGGCGTCCACAGTGGGGATGGCCTCACCGTAGATGTTACCGGTGGAGCCGTCCAGGCTCAGCCAGTCACCCTCGTGATACACGCGACCGGCCAGCTCAAACTGCTTGTTGGCCTCGTCCATCTTGATGGCTCCGCAGCCGGAGACACAGCAGGTGCCCATGCCGCGGGCCACGACGGCGGCGTGAGAGGTCATGCCGCCGCGGACGGTCAGGATGCCCTGAGAAGCGACCATGCCCTCGATGTCCTCGGGAGAGGTCTCCAGACGGACCAGAACCACCTTCTCACCGCGAGCGGCCCAATCCTTGGCGTCGTCGGCGGTGAAGACGATCTTACCGCAGGCAGCGCCGGGAGAAGCGGGCAGAGCGGTGCCCACGGGAGTGGCGGCCTTCAGAGCGGCGGGATCGAACTGGGGGTGGAGCAGGGTGTCCAGGTTGCGGGGATCGATCATGGCAACAGCCTGCTGCTCGGTGATCTGACCCTCGTCCACCAGGTCGCAGGCGATCTTCAGAGCGGCGGCAGCGGTACGCTTGCCGTTACGGGTCTGGAGCATGTACAGCTTACCGTTCTCCACGGTAAACTCCATGTCCTGCATGTCGTGGTAGTGGTTCTCCAGAGTCTGGCAGACCTGCTCAAACTGCTTGAAGGCCTCGGGGAACTTGTCGGCCATCTCCTGGATGGGCATGGGGGTACGTACGCCGGCTACCACGTCCTCGCCCTGGGCATTGGTCAGGAACTCGCCCATGAGCTTCTTCTCGCCGGTGGCGGGGTTACGGGTAAAGGCTACGCCGGTGCCGCAGTCATCGCCCATGTTGCCGAAGGCCATGGACTGCACGTTGACGGCGGTGCCCCAGGAGCCGGGGATGTCGTTCATGCGGCGGTAAACAATGGCGCGGGGGTTGTTCCAGGAGCGGAACACGGCCTTGATGGCGCCCATGAGCTGCTCCTTGGGATCGGAGGGGAAGTCGGCACCGATCTTCTCCTTGTACTCAGCCTTGAACTGGCCAGCCAGCTCCTTCAGGTCCTCGGCAGTGAGCTCCACGTCCTGAGTGACGCCGCGCTTGGCCTTCATCTCGTCGATGAGCTCCTCGAAGTACTTCTTGCCCACTTCCATGACGACGTCAGAGTACATCTGGATGAAGCGGCGGTAGCAGTCCCAAGCCCAGCGGGGGTTGTTGGACTTCTTGGCAATGACCTCAACCACGTCCTCGTTCAGGCCCAGGTTCAGGATGGTGTCCATCATGCCGGGCATGGAGGCGCGGGCACCGGAACGCACGGAGACCAGCAGGGGGTTTTCCAGATCGCCGAACTTCTTGCCGGTGATCTCCTCCATCTTGGTGATGTACTCCATGATCTGGGCCTGGATCTCGTCGTTGATCTTCTCGCCGTCCTCATAGTACTGGGTGCAGGCTTCGGTGGTGATGGTGAAGCCCTGGGGCACGGGCATGCCCAGGTTGGTCATCTCGGCCAGGTTGGCGCCCTTGCCGCCCAGCAGCTCACGCATAGAGCCGTTGCCTTCGGAGAAGAGGTACACAAACTTGTTTGCCATTTACTTCATTCCTTTCTGTGATGACGGCGGGGGCGCAAAGGCCTGTCCCCTTCTCACGTGGAACAGCCGAATGCCGGATACGCCGGCGCCGCTCATACCGATGGTACCGCCGCCTTTCGGAAAGCGACGAAATTACCGCGCAAATATTATACCTATTTGAAGGAAATATTGCAACCGGTTCTTGGATATTTTTCACGGTTTTTATGGAGCTCAGAGAAAATAATTCACTATTCTGCTTAAGAAAATGCTTAAAGGAAGAAAAAGTAAACAAAAAGGAAAGAAATTGTGCAAAAGAAAAAGAGACGCCGGGATAAGGCGTCTCGTAAAGACAGACAGATGAGAATAAGGAAAGTCAGATGGGAAAAAGAATCCGCTGGAAGTGAGCTTATGGCAAACTAGTTAAAACTCAATACCATCCCGGGCGGTGATACCCTGCTCAAAGGGATGGCGCACCGCCTCCATCGAGGTGATATAGTCCGCCCGCTCCATCAGTTCAGGAGCCGGGTCACGTCCGGTAAGCACGACCTCACATTCCAGGCTGTCCAGGCAGGCAAGCAGATCCTCCAAGGGAAGAAGGCCGGTGTTGACAGCTGCGCAGGCCTCGTCCAGCACCAGGAGAAAGCAGCCGCGGGCCGTGCGGCTGATCAGCTTCAGCAGGTCTTGATAGCGCTGGGCTTCCGAGCGGCGCTCATCCTCCGACATGCGGAAGGAAAACTTGACGGCGTCGGGAACGGGCAGCAGGGTGACCTGGGGCAGGCGGGCCAGAGCGAGACGCTCGCCGCTGTCTGCTCCTTTGAGAAACTGGGCGATGACGACACGTTTGCCCCGTCCGGCGGCCCGGAGCGCCAGGCCCATAGCGGCAGTGGTCTTTCCTTTTCCATTTCCACAGTAGAGATGCAGCATGGGAAAAACTCCTTCTCCCGCTTTGAAAAGCGGGGTTGTTTTTTTGAGAAAAATCAGGTACAATGGCCCAAATTCCTGGAAGAGGGCTCATATTATGAAAGATATCATGCAAATAGCTGGGCTATATCTGCTGCTCATCAATGGGGTGGGATTCCTGCTTATGGGAATCGACAAGCGCCGGGCCAAGCGTGGTGCGTGGCGTATTTCCGAAAAAAGCTTGTTTTTGCCTCCCCTGCTGGGGGGAACCGTGGGAGCAATCCTTGGAATGCGGGTGTTCCACCACAAGACCAAGCACTGGTATTTCCGCTATGGATTGCCCGCTCTGCTGGCGCTCCAGCTGGCACTGGCAGGCTGGCTCTATTGGAAGTTCAAATAAAAAGCGGGCGGCGTATGCCGCCCGCTTTTAGTCTTCCAGGGGAAGGCCGCTTACATACCGCCGGGCCAGATCAAAGGCGTGGTGGGCGGTTTGGGTGCGCAGCCGCGCCCGCACCGGGCGGTTGCCCAGATGGAGTTCCCGCACGTGGGTTCCCTCCGGGGTGGCGATAGCCACGAACATGGTACCCACCTCATTGCCCCAATCGTCCTTGTCCGGACCGGCTACGCCGGTGGAGGAGAGAGCAATGTCGCATCCCAGAGCGCGCCGGGCGCCCTCTGCCATAGCCTTGGCTACGGGAGCGGATACGGCTCCGTATTGGTCAAGAAGCTCCTGGGGGACCCCAAGAACGTGGTGCTTTACTTCATTGGTGTAGGAGACGATGCCGCCCTTGAACACCTGAGAGGCGCCGGACACATCCGTGAACCGTTTGGCCATCAGTCCGCCGGTGCAGCTTTCCGCGGTGCCGATGGTCAGTCCCTTTTCCCGCAGCAGGTTTTCCACCACGAATTCCAGAGAGGGCACATCCACTCCGTAGACCAGGGCTCCGAAGTGCTGTTTCAGCTCCTCTACCTTGGGCAGCAGAAGAGTCTGGGCCTCCTCCATGGTGGGAGCCTTGGCAGTCACCCGCAGCTCACACTCGCCCTCCTTGGCGTAAGGAGCCAGGGTGGGGTTGGCCATGGCGTTCATCTGATCCCGCAGCTGGGCCTCCATGGCCGACTCTCCGATGCCGAAGAGCTTGAGCGTGTGGGAGGCGATGACTCCCTCAGACAGGGCCTGGAGATAGGGGACAACCCGGTAGCGGAACATGGGGGTACACTCACTGGGAGGGCCGGGGAGCATGATGACATGGACACCGTCGGTCTCAAAGGCACAGCCGGGAGCAGAGCCCCAGTCGTTGGTCAAAACGGTACACCCTTCGGGTACCAGCGCCTGCTGAAAATTGTTTTCCGTCAAAGGGCGGCCGGTGGCCTTGCCATAGGCCTTGATGCGCTCCAGAGATTCCTCATCATAAACCAGCTTCTTGCCGAAAGCCTCGGCCAGCACGTTTTTGGTCAGGTCGTCGCAGGTGGGACCCAGACCGCCGGTGGTGATGATAATATCCGCCCGCTTCCGGGCCAGTTCCACTGCCTCCTTGGCACGCTGGGGATTATCTCCCACCACAGTGTGCCAGTAGACATTGAGCCCCAGGGCGCTTAAGCCCTGAGAGAGCATCTGGGCGTCGGTGTTGGCAATGTTGCCCAGCAGAAGCTCCGTGCCCACCGATAAAATTTCGACCGTATGAGCCATGGTTTGCGCCTCCCTTACAGGTTCACCTGGACCCGCTCGATGCCGTCCACAGCCGCCTGGACCATGGCGTCAATGTCCAGATTCTTTTCGGCCTCGGCCACCTCGCCGGGCATGGGACGCAGACGGGGGTGGCGGGGGGTAAAGACGGTGCAGCAGTCCTCGTAGGGGAGAATGGAAGTCTCAAAAGTGCCGATCTTCCGGGCAATCTGGACGATCTCCTCCTTGTCCATGCCCACGCAGGGGCGCAGGATGGGCAGGTCCACCACAGAACCGGTGACCATCATGGCGTCCATGGTCTGGCTGGCCACCTGGCCCAGGCACTCGCCGGTGACCAGAGCCTTGGCTCCGCACCGCTTGGCTACTGCCTCAGAAATGCGCATCATAAAGCGGCGCATGATGACGGTGAACAACTCCTCGGGGCAGGAGCGGCGCAACTCCTCCTGGATGGCGGTGAAGGGGACCACGTGGACGGTGAGCCGTCCGGTATAGGGGGTGAGGAGCTTAGCCAGCTCCAGAACCTTTTCTTTCGCCTCGGGGGAGGTGTAGGGGTAGGAGAAGAAGTGGACCATCTCCAGAGCCACACCACGCTTGGCGATCATCCAGCTGGCCACCGGGGAGTCGATGCCGCCGGACAGCAGAGAGACGGCACGGCCGTTGATGCCCACGGGCAGGCCGCCGGCGCCGGGCTGGGGCTGGGCGTGGACGTAGGCGGCATAGTCCCGCACCTCCACGTAGACCGTGAACTCGGGGTGGTGGACGTCTACCTCCAGGTTATCATAGGCCTCGTGAAGCTCCCCACCCACATACTGGCTGAGTTGAATGGAGGTCATGGGGAAGGTCTTATCGGCCCGCTTGGTCTCTACCTTAAAAGTGCGGGCGGCACGGAGCTGGTCATCCAGAAATTCCTTGGCACAGGCCCAAATGGCGTCCTTGTCCTTCTCACAGGGGCGGGCCAGGGAGATGCCCACAATGCCGAAGACCTTGGTCAGTGCCTCGTAGGCGCCCTCCACGTCACAGGTGTCGTCCTTGGGCTCCACATAGGTGGTGGACTGACGGGTATACACCTTAAACTGGCCAAAGGGGTGGAGGCGGCGGTGGATGTTGGCTTGCAGTTTATCCTCAAAGCTGCGGCGGTTCAGGCCCTTGAGGACCAGCTCACCCAGCTTGAGCAGAATGATCTCGTTCATAATCAATAGTTCCTTTCCGGTCATGGGTAATCAAATATTATAATGAAAAAACCAGGATATGTCCAGTATTTTGAACGTTCAGCGCCTCAAATAGGCCGGGGGACGGTATTGCAGGGCCTCGGCCAGGTGCTGGGGCTGGATGTCTTCGCTTCCATCCAGGTCGGCAATGGTGCGGGCCACCCGGCGGATGCGGTCATAGCTGCGGGCGGTGAGGCCCATGCGCTCAAAGGCGCCCCGCATAATCTTCTGGCAGGAGTCGTCCAGAGCACAGCACTCCTCCAACTGGGGCTGGGCCAGGTGGGCGTTGCTGGTGCTGCGGCGGTTCTGGATGGCCCGGGCCTCGTCCACCCGCGCCTTGACCGCGGCGGAGGATTCAGCAGGAGCGCGGCGGGCAAGCTCGTCAAATTCCATGGCGGCCACCTCGACAAACAGGTCGATGCGGTCCAGCAGGGGACCGGAGAGCCGGGAGAGATAGCGCTGTACTTCCGCCTCGGAGCAGCGGCAGCGGCCGGAGGGATGGCCGTACCATCCGCACTTACAGGGGTTCATGGCACATACCAGCATGAACTGGCTGGGGTAGACCACCGAGCCGGAGGCCCGGGAGATCTGAACCTGTCCGTCCTCCAGGGGTTGGCGCAGCACCTCCAGCACATCCTTTTGAAATTCCGGCAGTTCGTCCAGAAACAGCACCCCGTGGTGAGCCAGAGAGATTTCCCCCGGTTTGGGATTGGAGCCTCCTCCGGCCATAGCGGCGGCGGAGACGCTGTGGTGAGGGGAGCGGAACGGACGGCGGGTGATGAGAGGGTGTCTGGAGTCGGTGAGGCCCAGCACCGAGTGGATCTGGGTGACTTCCAGAGCTTCCTCCTGGGTGAGGTCGGGAAGAATGGAGGGCAGGCGTTTAGCCAGCATGGACTTGCCAGAGCCCGGTGGTCCCACCATTAAAATATTGTGGCCACCAGCGGCGGCAATCTCCAGAGCACGCTTCACCGCCTCCTGGCCCTTTACCTCGGAGAAGTCGGGACCGGGCTCTGGGGCAGTCTCACTCAACCAAGGGGGCGCGGGGGAGATGGGGGCCTCACCGGTAAAGTGGCGTACCAGATCCATCACGTGGTCCACCGGGTAGACTGCCGGGCCGCCGGCCAGGGTGGCCTCGGCGGCGTTGGCGCTGGGGACAAAGAGGGCGCGGATGCCCTCCGCTTTGGCGTGCAGAGCCATGGGCAGCATCCCAGCAGCCGGACGCAACTTGCCGGACAGGGACAGCTCCCCCACAAAAGCGCAGTCCTGGACCTTGATTTTCAGCTGTCCGGCTGCCGCCAGCAGGCCTACCAGAATGGGCAGGTCATAGAGGGTGCCCACCTTTTTCACATGGGCGGGCGCCAGATTGACGGTGATACGGCTGACCGGGAAGGAGAAACCGCAGTTTTTGATGGCGGCGCGTACCCGCTCCCGTGCCTCGTTTACCGCCGCGTCGGGTAGACCCACAATGGTGAAGGCGGGCAGGCCGCTGGACAGATCGCACTCCACAGACACGGAATAACCGGCGATACCATGCAGGCCGAGAGAACGCACGTTGTAAACCATGGTAAAATCCTCCAATTCAAGGAGAAGATAGAAAAAATTTATGGGTAAAGACCGATAACAGCCCAAAAAACAGAGGCTCCATTGTAGCTCATTGTAAGCTCTTGCAAGAAATATTGCAATACGAACCCTCAACTTTGTGAGAAAAACAAGGAAAAATCCAGGTGGATGAATTTACAAAAGGGGGAAAAAGTGATAAACTATTTCCCGTCGAAACACACAAACCGCTCCCAACTGCCCGGGAGCGGCGCTGCTATGCGCAATTATAAGTAATTAGTTATAATTCTTATAACTAATTCAACAATTGGCATTCCGGCGGAGAGACAGTAAAATAGGGCAGAGACTCCCTGGAAAACCGGATCCATGGGGAATCGGTTTTTCAGAGAACGATTGAATAAGGAAGAAAGTAGGGAACTCTATGGCAAGAAAGTTCAAAACCATGGACGGCAATAATGCGGCCGCATATGTCAGCTATGCCTTCACCGAAGTAGCCGGCATTTACCCCATTACTCCGTCCAGCCCCATGGCCGACTATGTGGACCAGTGGGCTGCTCAGGGCCAGAAGAACATCTTCGGCACCACCGTTAAGGTCATTGAGATGCAGTCTGAGGCCGGTGCTGCCGGTACCGTCCACGGCTCTCTGGCCGCCGGCGCCCTGACCACCACCTACACCGCCTCTCAGGGCCTGCTGCTGATGATCCCCAACATGTATAAGATCGCCGGCGAGCTGCTGCCCGCGGTGTTCCACGTGTCCGCCCGTACCGTTGCTGCTCAGTCTCTGAACATCTTTGGTGACCACTCCGACGTTATGGCCTGCCGCCAGACCGGCTTTGCTATGCTGGCTGAGGGCAACGTGCAGGAGGTCATGGACCTGGCTCCTGTGGCTCACCTGTCCGCCATCAAGGGCCGCGTCCCCTTCATCAACTTCTTCGACGGCTTCCGTACCTCCCACGAGATCCAGAAGGTCGCTATTTGGGACTACAAGGATCTGGCTGAGATGGTCGACATGGACGCTGTTGAGGCCTTCCGCAAGCGCGCTCTGAACCCCGAGCGTCCCACCATGCGCGGCTCTCACGAGAACGGCGACATCTTCTTCCAGCACCGCGAGGCCTGCAACCCCTACTACGACGCTCTGCCTGAGATCGTTGAGGAGTACATGGGCAAGGTCAACGAGAAGCTGGGCACCAACTATCAGCTGTTCAACTACTACGGCGCTGAGGATGCTGACCGCGTCATCATCGCCATGGGCTCCATCTGCGACGTGGCTGAGGAAGTCATCGACTACCTGAATGCCAACGGCCAGAAGGTCGGCCTGATCAAGGTCCGCCTGTACCGCCCCTTCCGTGCGGACAAGCTGATCGCTGCCATCCCCGCTACCGCCAAGAAGATTGCCGTCCTGGACCGCACCAAGGAGCCCGGCGCTCTGGGCGATCCTCTGTATCTGGACGTCATCACTGCCCTGTCCACTGCCGGTATCACCGACAAGACCGTCGTGGCCGGCCGTTACGGCCTGGGTTCCAAGGACACCCCGCCCAAGAGCGTGTTTGCTGTCTATGAGAACCTGGCTCAGGACGCTCCCAAGAACCACTTCACCATCGGCATCGTGGACGACGTCACCAACAGCTCTCTGGAGGAGCACGACGCCCCCAACACCGCTGCTGAGGGCACCATCGAGTGCAAGTTCTGGGGCCTGGGCGGCGACGGCACCGTGGGCGCCAACAAGAACTCCATCAAGATCATCGGCGACCACACCGACAAGTACGTGCAGGCTTACTTCCAGTACGACTCCAAGAAGACCGGCGGCGTGACCATCAGCCACCTGCGTTTCGGCGACAAGGCCATCCGCAGCCCCTACTACATCAACAAGGCCGACTTCGTGGCCTGCCACAACCCCTCCTACGTCACCAAGGACTTCCCCATGGTCCGCGACGTAAAGCCCGGCGGTGTGTTCATGATCAACTGCCAGTGGAACATGGAGGAGCTGGAGCATCACCTGTCCGCCAGCGCCAAGCGCTACATCGCGGCCAACAACATCCAGCTGTACACCATCAACGCCATTGACCTGGCTGCCAAGATCGGTATGGGCAAGCGCACCAACACCATCCTGCAGTCCGCTTTCTTCACCCTGGCTAAGGTTATGCCTCAGGAGGAGGCCATCCAGTACATGAAGGATGCCGCCACCAAGTCCTACCTGAAGAAGGGCCAGGATATCGTGGACATGAACCACAAGGCCATCGACGCCGGCGCTACCGCCTTCGTGAAGATCGACGTTCCCGCTTCCTGGGCTACCGCCGAGGATGTGAAGAAGGATTCTGCCCTGACCGGTCCCGCCAAGCTGGTGAAGATGGTTCAGGACATCCTGGATCCCGTGGACCGCATGGACGGCGACAGCCTGCCTGTGTCCGCCTTCGTGGATCACGTGGACGGCACCTTCGAGCTGGGCGCTGCCGCTTACGAGAAGCGCGGCGTGGCCGTTATGGTTCCCACTTGGGATGCTACCAAGTGTATCCAGTGTAACCAGTGCTCCTTCGTCTGCCCCCACGCTACCATCCGTCCCTTCATGCTGACCGAGGAGGAGGCTGCTGCCGCTCCCGAGGCTGCCAAGATCGTGGACGTGAAGGCCGGCAAAGGCAAGGGCGTGTACAAGTTTGCTATGGCCATCAGCCCCCTGGACTGCATGGGCTGCACCGTGTGTGCCGGCGTGTGTCCCACCAAGGCTCTGACCATGGTGCCTCAGGAGCAGGAGGCTGCTCAGCAGGAGGTCTTCAACTACATGGTGGAGAAGGTTTCCGCCAAGGCCGACGTGACCGACCTGACCGTGAAGGGCAGCCAGTTCAAGAAGCCTCTGCTCGAGTTCTCCGGCTCCTGCGCCGGCTGCGCCGAGACCTCTTATGCTCGCCTGATCACCCAGCTGTTCGGCGATCGGATGTATATCTCCAACGCCACCGGCTGTTCCTCCATCTGGGGCGGCCCCGCTGCTACTTCTCCCTACACCACCACTGCCGAGGGCAAGGGTCCCGCTTGGGCCAACTCCCTGTTCGAGGATAACGCTGAGCACGGCCTGGGCATGTATCTGGGCCAGAAGGCTATCCGTGAGCGCCTGATCACCAAGCTGGAGGCCATGGCTGCTGCCGAGGCTACTCCCGCTGAGGCTAAGGCTGCCATCCAGGCCTTCCTGGACACCAAGGACGACGGCGCTGCCAACGGCGAGGCCACCAAGGCGCTGGTTGCTGAGCTGGAGAAGGGCGCTGCTGCCGGCTGCGAGGACTGCAAGTACGTCCTGGCTGAGAAGGAGTACCTGAACAAGAAGTCCGTGTGGATCTTCGGCGGCGACGGCTGGGCCTACGACATCGGCTTCGGCGGCGTGGACCACGTGCTGGCTTCCGGTGAGGACGTCAACGTGTTCGTCTTCGACACCGAGGTGTACTCCAACACCGGTGGACAGGCTTCCAAGTCTTCCAACATCGGCCAGGTGGCTCAGTTCGCTGCTGCCGGTAAGACCGTTGCCAAGAAGAGCCTGGCTGAGATCGCCATGACTTACGGCTACGTCTATGTGGCCCAGATCGCCATGGGCGCCAACATGAACCAGACTCTGAAGGCCATTGCTGAGGCTGAGGCCTATCACGGTCCTTCCCTGATCATCGGCTACGCTCCCTGTGAGATGCACTCCATCAAGGGCGGCATGGCTAACTGCCAGGCCGAGATGAAGAAGGCTGTTGAGTGCGGCTACTGGAACCTGTTCCGGTTCAACCCCGCTCTGAAGGCCGAGGGCAAGAACCCCTTCACCCTGGACTCCAAGGCTCCCGCTGGCGGCTATCAGGAGTTCCTGATGAACGAGGCCCGTTACTCCAGCCTGACCCGGTCCTTCCCCGACCGCGCCAAGGAGCTCTTCGCTCTCAACGAGGAGACCGCCAAGGCCCGTTACGAGAAGCTGATCCGGATGCAGAAGATGTACGAGGTCTAATCGATCTTAAATTAAAAAGTGCCGCAGGAGCTTGCTCCTGCGGCACTTTTTATAGCATCCATAGGGGTGAAATATATAGAACCTGTATTAGACAAAGAAATGACACAGCGGCATGGAATTTATTCCATGCCGCTGCCTATTTCGGGCAAAAAAAGTCGCCGCAAGCGCTGTAACGCTTGCGGCGATATGGCGCAGCGGGAGGGATTCGAACCCTCGTGCGATTGCTCGCAAACTGATTTCGAGTCAGCCCCGTTATGACCACTTCGATACCGCTGCATATAAAGATCAGCCTGTCAAATCAGACTATACCATAGAATAGCAGAACAGACGAAAGAAATCAAGAGAAACCCTAAAAAAACTAAGGTATTTCAAAATTATATCAAGGCGTGGACCAGGGGGGTCACTTGTATTTTAGAAAAAATCCTGATACAATACCCAAAACTTTTGGAAAATGAGGCGGCAACATGGAACAGTACCGGGTAGTGGATACTCCTCAGGGAGCGCTGACTTACCTGCTGGTGAAAAAGCGGGTCAAAAATCTGAATCTGCGGCTTAACCGTCAAGGACAAGCGATTTTGTCTGTACCTCTTCGCTGCCCCGAGGAGCAGGCAGACCAGTTTATTCGTGAGAAAATCGGCTGGATTTTGCGCAATCAACCTGCGCCCCAATCTCAGCCGCTGCCGCCGCCGGTAGATCGGGAGGAATGTAAGCGGCTGCTGGGAGAGGCGGTGCTTCGGGTCTATCCATTGGTATCGGATGCGGGAGTGCCGCTGCCTCAGGTACGGGTGCGGAAGATGAAAAGCCAGTGGGGAAATTGCCACTACCGCCAGGGGTACATTACGTTAAATAGCGCTCTGGCCCGCTGTCCCCAGGAACTGCGAGACTATGTAGCCCTCCATGAACTGGTCCACTTTCTTCACCACGACCATGGCCCGGGCTTTTACGCCGCCATGGATATCCGGATGCCGGACTGGAGGCGGCGTCGCAAGGCTCTGCGGGAGTATATATGTGCGTTAGATGAGTAAATTCTTTATCAACAAAAATTTATTGAAAAACAATAAATAAATATTGACATTCAAAACAGAGGACGCTAGAATAGCCTCAAAGACAAGGAGGGCTTTCTATGGGTAAGAGTAATGTGGAAAAATTGGCTCGCTTGCTGAAAGGGCTTGTGCTGGCGGTTTTTATCTGTAATCTTATCGCCTTGTTCTTCGTTCCCTGTGTCGTTTTGCTGTCTCCGCTGGGGTTGTTTCAGCAGTTAGCGGACCGGATCTTACACCTGCTGCAGATCCGCCCCTTTGGCGAGGATGACGTCTATGTGCCTATGCTGGGATTGGCATTCGTTGCCTGGGCAGAGATCTGGAAAGACTGGGTCCACGTGGCATATTCCGCGTTTTTGCTCCTGTGCGGCGGCTGCACCGCGATGATCTTAAACCGGGCAAACCGCATTTTGAATACCATCCTAAAAACAAGTCCCTTTGTGCGGGAAAACGCGAGAGCCATGAAACAGGCGGCCGTTTGCTGCTGGGTGATTTCCGGTGCGGCTGTGGTGCGTGTTGTGGCGGAAATCGTAGCACTTCGGAACGTAGCGCCTTTGATTACCTATAATGCGGTGGCGATTCCTATTTTCTTTATGGCCGGTTTGCTGTTTCTGGTCATGTCCGCCCTATTTGGTCAGGCGGCGGAGCTGAAAGAGGACCAGGATCTGACCATTTAAGGAGGGATGTTCCGTGGGGATTGTAGTGAATCTGGATGTGATGATGGCCAAACGGAAGATGTCCCTGGGAGAACTGGCCCAGAAAGTAGATATTACCATGGCCAACTTGTCTATTCTAAAAAACAACAAGGCACGGGCGGTACGTTTTTCCACTCTGGAGGCCATCTGCAAGGCGCTGGACTGCCAGCCGGGAGACATTTTGGAGTATGTCCCTGATGAGGAGGGGTGAGCCGTGGCTCTGATGTATTTGCCCCTTTATTTGTTCCTCTTGGGTATTTGCTCCGCCTTTCTGTGGCTGCCTGCACTGGGAGTGGGGATCGGTTTACTGGTTCTCCGGCCAAGTTGCCGGCGGAAGCTGGGCGTGCTGTTTGGCCTTTGGGGTCTGTCAATGGTCCTGCTTCTGGGGACAGCTTGGGCAGAGTCGAACGTAAGCGTCCGGCTGCGAAACTGTGTGTACACCGTGCCGGTATATTTCTGGGGAGCAGTATCGATTGTGCTGTTGATTGCCGTAGCCTGGTACGCCGTACAGCACTTTCCCGCGAAATGGATTGGCTGCCTTGTAAAAATAGGATGTGCACTGTCTGTGTTTGCTGTGTTTTTGGTGGGATTTTTCTATTTGGTGTTGATTACCCGGACGGAAGAGGTGGGAACTTGGCAGGGGCAGCAGGTAGTTATGCAGAAGTCTTCCTTTCGGGATGCCACCTACTCCTATTACCGCTACAATGGGCCCTTCCTGCTGGGAGAATCTCTGGGGTGGTCAGAAATCCCATGGGATATTCCAGAGTACAGATGACGCAGCTTGGTGTACTGATTCTAGGTGCGATAGGTAGGAGTTAAAACGATCATGCTGGATATTACGTTGGGCGTACTTGTTTTGGGCTGGATCGGGTCATGTATTTGCTGTTTCAGATCTTCGGATACCCTGGGAGGCAGAGCAAAAGTCCCGGGTGGAACGGCAGTTCCACGCCGACCTGGAAGAGTTGACTCAAACCGCGGAATTAGTCCTGGCAGGGCAGGAGGCGGAGGCGCCTTCCGGCTGGCGGGATGTGAGCCGGTTTGACGATGTAGTCTGCTTTGACTATGGCGGGTGGGGATTTGGTTCGTCTACCCGGTATTGGGGTGTAAATTATGTGACAGACAATCGTTTGGTAGGATTTCAGGGAATGTCTATGGAGGGAGCGGTCCCCGATGGAGAAGGTTGGCTCTGGGAAGAGAATCCAGGAGATAACCGCTGCTATGTGGAACCGTTGGCTCCGTGCTGGTACTATTTTGAGATGAAATTCTAAAGAGCAGATGCCTAGGAGGAGACATGAAAAAGCGCTTCTTTCTTTTGATACCCGCGGCAGTGATTGTGGCATGTGTCGCTTTGTGGGCTGTTTCCAGCGCTTCGGGGACTAAGGGACATCTGGAGAGTCGGCTGGGCCTGTTTTTTCCCGCAGGGACCGAAATCGTCTGTGAGGACAGCCACGGAGGTTTTCATGGCGACGGAGTACTGGCTGCAGTTGTACGGATCCCGAATTCCCAGGCGGGGGAGAGCACGGTGCAGTCGATTGCAAAGCAGTGGACACCTCTTCCGGTAGAGGAAGACTGGATGGAGCAGTTCCAGTCGGTCTGGACGGACTATGGAAAGACACTGGGGACACTTCCTCAGAACACAGAAGGGTTCTGGTTTTACCGGGACCGGTACAAAGAGCGGTATGGCGAGGTCTGTGCCTACAATCCGGTGATGCAAAACTGTACCTTTGCCATGTTGGATGCGGAGACAGGACTGCTGTATGTCCTGGAAGTGGACTGCTGAATAAGGAGGACAACATGAAAAAAAGTTGTGTCCTGTTGTCAGGATTGTTGTTGGCCCTGAATGTGGCCGGTTGCGCCGGTTCGAATCGCGCTCTGGGGGAGCAAACGCCGGATCTGGTGGTGTATAATGACAGTACGGCCATCATTGGCTCTATTACCGTCAGCTCCGACCAGGAGAGTCAGGGCGTGACCATGGCGGATGGCAGCCCTCTGGAGCGGGGAGAATCCTACGGGTTTGAGGTGTCGGAGACGGGGCGGGTCATGGTGGAACTGTGGGATATGGATGAGCACAGTCTTGGCCGCTGTCAGGTGAAGATGGAGCAAGGACCTGTACGGGTTACACTGGATGACAAACTGGGCCTGTTGGTACAGGCAGAGCAGGAGGTAAAATGAAGCGAAGCCACAAAAAAAGACTCTTTGGTGCAGCGGCCCTGGCTGGGGCAGCTTTTCTGGGAACATGTGTCTGGGCGCTGCAGAGCGCGCTTGGGGTCAGCCAATATGAAGTTGCGCTGCCTCAGGGGATGGAAGGTTTGGACGGGTACCGGATCGTCCAGATCGCGGACCTGCACAGTGCAAAGCTGGATCAGGAACTGGAGCAGGCACTGGAACAGCTCCAGCCCCATTTGATCGTGATGACCGGTGACCTGGTGAACCGGGAGGACAGGGACTTTTCCCAGGCTCTGGCTACGGCGGCGCTGGCCGTCCGTTTTGCCCCCACTTACTTTGTCCGGGGCAACCACGAGGTGGATAATCCGGACTATGCCATCCTGCGCCGGGGGCTGGAGGAGGCTGGAGTCACCATTCTGGAGGACGAAGGCGTAGTGCTGGAGCACCATGGTGCGTCTTTGAATTTGGTGGGGGTCAAGGATGTGACCGCCTATTCGGGAAGCCGGACGGAGGCCATCCGCGCTATGGGACAGACGGCCAGCGAGCAGTTTGTGGACGGGGCTTACCATGTGCTGCTCTCCCACCGGCCCAGCCTGCTGGAGACCTACGGGGCCTGCGGGGCAGACCTGGTGTTCTCCGGTCACGCCCACGGAGGACAGGTACGCCTGCCGGTGCTTGGAGCGGTGTTTGCTCCGGATCAGGGGCTTTGGCCGCAGGTGACGGCGGGGGTCCATACCGCCGGGCAGACCCAGGTGGTGGTCAGCCGGGGACTGGGCAACGGAACCCCTTTCCCGCGTCTGTGGAACGGTCCGGAGCTGGTGGCGGTTACCCTGCGCGCGCAGGAGAGTTTATCTCAGAATGGTTGACAGGCTGATGCCGCTGGGTCATAATAACAGGGTGAAAACCTGCTATAATTGGGCCAAAACAGAGAAAGAAGGAACCATATGATCCAGGACATCGCTCCCCACCATTACGACAATGCCTATCATCCCACCCAGCCCAAAGCTGGGGATCGGGTCTTTTTCTATCATGAGGGCAGCACTCTGCTCTCTGCCGCCACCGGCGAGCCCTTCACCTGGGAGGAGGTTACGGACCTCACCGGCGGTGAGACGCTGGAGACCACCTACTTCTTCCGTATCGATGAGACTGCCTTTCACTGGAGCCGGGAGGTTCCCCAGAGCGTGCTGGAGGCCTCTCTGCTGGTGAAAGATTCCCACTTCCGCTCCATGCAGCCCGGGTGGCTGGCCTTTGCAGGCATCACCGCCAGCCAGCTGCACCAGTGGTACGGAAACCACCGCTTCTGCGGCCGGTGCGGCCAGAATATGGAGCACGATAAGGTAGAGCGCGCCATGCGCTGCCCCGCCTGCGGGAATCTGGTCTATCCCACCATTTCTCCGGCTGTTATCGTGGCCGTGACTCACGGTGACCGCCTGCTGCTCACCAAGTACTCCCGCCCGGGGGCGTACCGCAACTATGCCCTCATTGCCGGTTTTGCTGAGATCGGCGAACCTCTGGAGGATACGGTGCGCCGGGAGGTCATGGAGGAAGTGGGGCTTCCGGTGAAGAACATCCGTTTCTACAAGAGCCAGCCCTGGAGCTTTTCCAGCAGCCTGCTGGCCGGGTTCTACTGCGACCTGGATACCGATGATGAGACGGTGACCCTTCAGGCGGATGAACTGGGCGAGGGGACCTGGTTTGACCGGGAAAACCTGCCTGTGGGAGGCTCGGATATATCGCTGACCCGGGAGATGATCCAGCGCTTCCGGCAGGGACCGGTGTAATTACATAAAAAACGGCAAACGGCCGGCGGACAAGAGGTTCGCCGGCCGCATGTTTTTGTCCCCTAAGGCATAGAAATAGCGGGAAAGGGTGATGGTATGGGGGGCAGAAAGGGAAGCCTGTTGGAAAAGACCGCTCAGCTGCTGGACCTGCCCGCGGATGCGATGGCGGGGGTGCCCAGGCTGGAACTGGTGGGAACGGGAGAGCTGCGTATGGAGAACCACAAGGGAATTTTGGCCTATGGGAGCGAGGAGATCCATATCAGCGCGGGCTCCTATGTGGTGCGGGTCACCGGGCGGGAGCTGGAGCTGCGGGCTATGACGGGCCTGGAGCTGCTCATCACCGGGCAGATCGCGGACATCCGCATGGAGTAGGAGGGGGAGCATGAGGCAGGTAGAAAATCTCCTGCGAGGGACGGTAACTCTCACGGCCCGGGGAGCCTTTCCGGAGCGGCTGCTGAATCTGTGCGCCCAGGAGCAGGTGCCCTGCTGGGGGCTGGAGTGGGTGGACGAGCACGCCCTGCGGCTCATTACTCTGCGTCAGAAACTGCGGCGGCTGGAGGAGCTGGCGCAGCGTGTGGGGTGCGAGATCGAAATAGAGGACAGCAGGGGACTGCCTGCCTTCCTGAGCCGCTTCCGCAAGCGCTACGCGTTTTTGGTGGGGCTGGCACTGAGTGTGGCGGCGGTGTGTATTCTCTCCCGGTTTATTCTCACCATCCAGGTCACGGGCAATGAGCAGGTATCCTCGGCCACCATCCTCTCCCAACTGCGCCAGCAGGGGGTGCGCCCGGGGGTATACGGACCAAGTCTGGACCGCAAGAGTATTGCCCAACGTGTCTTGTTGGAGATGCCAGATCTGTCCTGGATGTCCATCAATCTCTACGGTACCCGGCTGGAGGTGGTGGTGCGGGAGGCGGTCAAGGCGCCGGAGCTGGACCGGGAGGAGGGGTACTACGATGTGGTGTCCCAGGCCGACGGGATCATCCTCCAGGTGGAGCCGCTGGCCGGAGAGGCGCTGGTAGCGGAGGGGGATACGGTAGCAAAAGGCGAGGTGGTGATTTCGGGCCTGGTCAGCATGCCGCCTCCTCAGTACAGCGACCTGCCCACCCGCTACTACCAGACCCACGCCCGGGGACGGGTGTGGGCCAGAACGTGGCGTACCCTGCGGGGTGCCATACCTCTCCAGGCCCAGGTGAAGGAGTACACCGGGAAAGAGCGTACCCTGTGGTCGATAAGCTTTTTTGGATTTTCCCTGGATTTTTTCCGAAACAGTAGCATTCCATGGGAGTCTTATGATAAAATAACGACGGTGTACCAGGGAAGCCTCCCCGGCGGCCAGCGCCTGCCCATGATGCTTACGGCTCAGCGCTGCCGTGCCTATGAGACGCAGAGTGTGGACGTGGATGTGGAAGCGGCCCAAGCTCTGGTGGAGGAGGGACTGGCACGCCGGCTCCAGGATCTGATCGGCCCGGATGGACAGGTGCTGTCCCAAAACTTCACCGCCCGGGTGGCAGACGGGATGCTGGAAGTCACGCTGAGCGCCGAGTGCCAGGAGGAAATTGGCCAGGAGACGCCCAGCTCACGGGAAATTCCAGAGGAGGACTCCTCTGCCGAACAGGAGTAATCATACCAATGACAGAACAGACCATCAGTTTGGAGCGCTTGGAGGATACCATCAGCCTCTTTGGCTCCTTTGACGAGAATATCCGTTTGATCGAGCATGAGCTGGGGGTCTCGGTGATCAGCCGGGATTCCCAGCTGAAGGTGTCCGGGGAGGACCCGGAGCAAGTCCTATTTGCCGTGCATGCCATCGAGAACCTGATGGGCCTGGCCGCACGGGGAGAGGCTATCAACGAACAGAATGTGCGCTATGTCCTTCAGCTGGTGCGGGAGGGCCGGGAGCAGGAGGTACAGCAGCTGTCTGCCGGCGTGCTGTGCATCACCGCCAAGGGGAAGCCCATCAAGGCTAAGACCCTGGGCCAGAAGAAGTATGTGGAGGCCATTCAGAAGAATACAGTCACTCTGGGTATCGGCCCTGCCGGTACCGGCAAGACCTATCTGGCGGTGGCGGCGGCAGTGGCTGCCTTCCGGGCCAAGGAAATTAACCGCATCATCCTGACCCGTCCTGCTGTGGAGGCGGGAGAGCGGCTGGGCTTCCTGCCCGGCGATTTGCAGAGTAAGGTAGACCCCTACCTGCGCCCCCTGTACGACGCCCTGTTTGATATGCTGGGTCCGGAGACCTATCAGAAGTATCTGGAGCGGGGCAACATTGAGGTGGCTCCGTTGGCCTACATGCGCGGTCGTACCCTGGACGACAGCTTCATTATCCTGGATGAGGCCCAGAACACCTCCCGGGAGCAGATGAAGATGTTCCTGACCCGCCTGGGCTTTGGCTCCAAGATCGTCATTACCGGCGATATTACCCAGATCGACCTGCCCGGAGACAAAGTGTCCGGCCTGCGGGAGGCCATGCGGGTGCTCAAGGGCGTGGAGGATATTGCCATCTGCCGTCTCAATGAGAGCGATGTGGTCCGCCATGTGATCGTGCAGCGCATCATCAAGGCCTACGAGGTGGACGAGGAGCGCAAGAATAAAAAGGAGAACCGGAGATGACCCGGCTGTCCCTTTGGGGCTATGAGTTGGAGGTAGATGAACAGGCCACCCGAGCTTGGTATGCTCAGGCGGAGGAATGGAGCTGTACCTGCGGACACTGCCGCAACTTCCTGGTTTTGGCCAGGGAACGGAAGCTGCCGGAGGAGATCCTGCATATCCTGGACAGCCTGTCCATCCCGGTGGAGAAGGCCACGTATGTGTGCGAACTCTACCACGACGAAAGCTGGGAAAAGAAGGGGCTGCTCTACGAGATCAGCTGGCGCGTGGCGGGCACGGTGGTCCAAACGCCGGAGAAGAAACAGAATAACGGCACCGCTTGGGGCCCACCGGTCGTATTCCCCACATTTCAGATGATGGTGGGCCATGAGTGTTACAATATCCAGCCTGAGTTCCCTGAGCCGAGCTTTGACCTGGACATCAGTTTGTACCTGCCTTGGGTGCTGGACGAGCCCTTAGATGGGCCAGAGGAGGAGGCAACATTGAACCACGAGATCATCATTGAGACCGAGGTGGACGGAGCGGAGGAGTATGCCGACCTGCTGCGGCAGGTGATCCCTGCCGCCCTGGCTGCTGAGGGAGTGGATGTGCCCTGCGAGGTGGACGTGTTGTTCACCGATGATGAGGGCATCCATCAGATCAACCTGGAGCAACGTGAGGTGGACCGGCCCACGGATGTGCTCTCCTTTCCCATGTTTGACCTTCAGCCCGGGGAACATCCCACCCAGGAGGACGCCGACCCCGGCGACAACCTGGTTCCTCTGGGAGATATGGTGATCTCTCTGGAGCGGGCGAAGGCTCAGGGAGAGGAGTACGGCCACGGCACCCGCCGGGAAGTGGCCTACCTGGCCGTCCACTCGGTGCTCCACCTGTTGGGATACGACCATATGGACGAGGGCCCCATGAAAAAGCAAATGCGCCAGCGAGAGGAAGAAATTCTGGGAACGCTGGGCATTGTGAGAAAATAACACGCGGCCAATAGCTCAAGCCGCAGAAAGAAAGTTGAGGATCAATTTATGGAAATCAAAAAGTCGGGTATCATCACCCTGTGCGGACGGCCCAACGTGGGCAAGTCCACTCTGACCAATGCTCTGGTGGGGGAGAAGGTGGCCATCGTCACCAATAAGCCCCAGACCACCCGCAACCGCATTACCGCCATTTTGAACCGGGGAGAGAGCCAGTTTGTCTTTGTGGACACCCCCGGCCTCCACAAGGCACGCACCCGCCTGGGCGACTACATGGTAAATGTGGTCAAGGAGAGCGTGGCCGACGTAGACGGTATCATGCTGCTGGTGGAGCCCATTCCCAATATCGGCGCGCCCGAGCAGCAGCTCATCGACCGCATTAAGACCCTGGGCTGTCCCTCTGTGCTGGTTATCAACAAGGTGGATACTCTGGAGCAGAAGGAAAAGCTGCTGGAGGTCATCCAGGTCTACACTCAGGCCCACGACTTTACCGCCGTGGTGCCCATCTCCGCCAAAACCGGCGAGGGTGTGGACGAGCTGCTGAACGTGTTGGAGGGATTCCTGCCCAACGGCCCCCAGCTCTTCCCCGAGGGCATGGTGTCCGACCAGCCCGAGCGGCAGATGATGGCGGAGATTTTGCGGGAGAAGTTGCTCCAGTGCCTGGACAAGGAGATTCCCCACGGGACCGCCGTGGAGATCACCAAGTTCTCTGAGCGGGACGACGAGGTCATCGAGATCGATGCCACCATTTACTGCGAAAAGAACAGCCACAAGGGTATTATCATCGGCAAGGGCGGCTCCATGCTGAAAAAAGTGTCCTCCCTGGCCCGGCAGGACATGGAGCGGTTTATGGGCACCAAGGTGTATCTCCAGACCTGGGTGAAGGTAAAAGAAAATTGGCGGGATAACATCAATTTGATCCATAATTTTGGATACCGGGATGAGTAATTCAAGCAGTTTGCAGTTCGGCCAATTTTCTTTGCGAGCGCAAGCGAGCCGCGCCTTTGGCGCGTCCAAGTGTTTTTGCGCTGCAAAAACCTTGTCCACCGGCAAATTCACTTTGCCGGTGGAAGGATAAGATCAGGGTTCCCACAAAAGCCTGCTTTTGTGGGAAAATTGGAGAGATAACATCAACCTCATTCACAATTTCGGCTATCGGGACGAATAAACAAAACCTTCCATCTATAAATTTCGACTCCTTCCGCCATACTAAGGCCAGAAACAGAAAACGGAGGGACGGACATGGATGGAATGTGGGAACTGTTTTTTGCCACCGGGCTGCCTCAGGCCTACCTGGCTGCCCGGCGGGAGAAGCCGCGGGGCCGTTCTGAACCGACCTTGCCGCCCCGAAACGGGGAGACCATTTCTTCGCTGCCTCCACCATGGCAGTGAGACTGGGGCCCGCTCCGCCTGGAGCGGGCCCATCGTACATAAAAGGAGCGTTTGACCATGCATCTGCATACCAAGGCCCTGGTTCTGCGGGAAACAGCGTATAAGGAATCGGACAAGATCCTCACCCTGCTCACTCAGGAGCAGGGAAAGCTTACTGCTTCCGCCCGAGGCTGCCGCCGGAAAGGCAGTCCTCTGGCTGCGGGCAGTCAGCTGTTGGTGTGGTCGGATTTCATCCTCTACGAGTACCAGGGCCGCTGGAGCGTGAAAGAGGCCGAGGTGGAGCGGGAGTTTCGCGGCATGCGGGAGGATTTGGACAAGTTCTCTCTGGGCTGCTACTTCGGTGAGGTGACCCAGGCGCTGGCACTGGAGGGGCTGCCCAGTCCGGAGCTACTGTCCCTCATTTTAAACAGCCTCCACGCCCTGGACCGGTTGGACCGCCCTCTGGCCCTGGTGAAGGGAGCCTTTGAGCTGCGTGCCATGTGTCTGGCGGGGTACGAGCCGGTGCTGGATGCCTGTGCGGTGTGCGGCTGCCAGCCGGAGGAACCCCGGTTCCACCTGCGGGAAGGGGTTCTTCACTGTGCCCGCTGCCGCGGCGAGGTGGGGGACGGGGTGTCCATGCCTCTGGATCAGGGGGCGCTAGCCGCCATGCGCCACGTGGCCTACGGAGACCCCAAACGGCTATTTTCCTTCCAGCTGGAGGAGAAGAGTCTGTCCGCCTTTGCCGATGTGGCCGAGGCCTATCTGCTTACCCAGCTGGAGCGGGGCTTTAGTACCCTGGACTTTTACAAATCGCTGCGGTTGAGTTAAAAAGAGCCGTTGGAACCTTGGTTCCAACGGCTCTTTTGCTTAGGCCATAAGTTCTTCCATCTCGTCCAGCAGACGGCCAAACTGGTCCAGGGCGTCCTGGATGGGCTGGGGGGAGGCCATGTCCACCCCGGCGCCCTTCAGCAGGTCGATGGGGTCCTGGCTGCACCCGCCGGACAGGAAGGTGAGGTAGTCCTGCACCGCCTGGGGACCGCCGGTGAGGATGCGGTTTGCCAGGGCGATGGCAGCGGAGTAGCCGGTGGCGTACTGGAAGACGTAGTAGTTGTAGTAGAAGTGAGGGATGCGGGACCACTCCAGAGCGATCTGGGGGTCGGAGACCATGTCGGGGCCGAAGTAGGCCTCGTTGAGGGCCTTGTATTCCCGGCAGAGAAGCTCCTCAGTCAGGGTCTCGCCCTGAGCCACCAGCTCGCCCATGCGCAGTTCAAACTCTGCGAACATGGTCTGGCGGTACAGGGTGCCCTTAAACTGCTCCAGGAAGTGATTGATGAGCCAGGCCCGGCGGCGCTTGTCGTCGGTCTGCTTGAGCAGATGCTCCATGAGCAGGGCCTCGTTGCAGGTGGAGGCCACCTCGGCCACGAAAATCACATAGTCCCGATAGACGGTGGGCTGGGTGCGGTTGGAGAGGTAGGAGTGGACGGCGTGGCCCAGCTCATGGGCCAGGGTGAACATGCTGTCCAGGTCATCCTGGTAGTTGAGCAGAATATAGGGGTGGACCAGGGCGCCCGACATATAGCCGCCGGAGCGCTTACCCACGTTCTCGTACACATCGATCCAACGGTTGTCCAGAGCCTGACGGATGATAGCCTGGTACTCCGCACCCAGAGGGGCTACCGCCTGGTAGACGGTCTCCTTGGCCTGTTCATAAGGAATTTCCGCCTCTACGCCCGAGACCATGGGGGCGTACACGTCGTACATGTGGAGTTCGTCCACCCCCAGCAACTTTTTCCGCAGACGCACATAGCGGTGCATCTTGTCCAGATTGGCCCGGACGGTGGAAATGAGGTTGTGATAGACCTCCTCAGGGACGTGGGTTCCGTCCAGAGAGGCGGCCAGGGCGCTGGGGTAGCGGCGCGCCTTGGAGAAGAACTGGAGCTGCTTGACCTGGGCGGCCAGAGTGGCGGCCAGGGTGTTTTTCATACCGCCGTAGACGGAGTACAGGTTTTCAAAGGCGGATTTCCGCAATGCCCGGTCGGGGCTGGACATGAGCAGGGTGTAGGAGCCGTTGGAGAGAGGGTGAGTCTGTCCCTGACTGTCCACCGCGTCGGGGAAGGTGAGGTCGGCGTCGGCGAGCTTGGAGAAGATGTCATCGGGGGCCTGGGACAGCTCCCCGGCGGCGGCCAGCAGCTGCTCCTCCGCCTGGGAGAGAGTGTGGGGGCGGCGGCGCTGGATGTTGTGGAAGTAGCGGCGGTAGAGGGTGAGCTCGGGCAGCTGGGCATAAAACTCCTCCAGACGCTCCTCGGGCAGAGCCAGCAGCTCAGGCACCTCAAAGGCGGTGGCACGCACCAGCTCCACATACTGGGTGGAGATCTGGCCCACCATGGCCTGGTAGGTAGCTACCCGGGTGTCCTCGTCGCTTTTCCGCTGGGCATAGTCCATGAGCTTGCTGAGCATCTCTCCGGCCTGCTGCTCTAAGGTGACAAAGTCGTAGAGGGTCTGGGCGCTCTCGCCCAGACGGCCGGCATAGCCCTCCAGCTTTTGGGTGAGGGATTTCAGAGTTTGGAACTCCTCCTTCCAGGCTTCATCAGTGGGGTAGAGGTCGGCGGTGTTCCAGGTATACTCCTGAGGGATGGCATCCCGCTGGGGGATGGATTTTTGTTTTGACATAGGGAACCTCCTGATCCATGGGGCTGAAGCCCCGGCATTTTTAATAGTATGGTAGCACGGGGCAAAAAATATGGCAACGGTTTTTCCAAAACAGACTGGGAGGGGTTGACAAACCGAGGATAGGTGTTTATTATTACGTTATTACTTTAGCGAACTAGCGAAATAAACAAGGAGGCCTACCTATGTCCACCTTTTTCAGCGGTGCACTGAAAAATCTTGCGCCTTACACCCCCGGTGAGCAGCCCCAAGATCAGCAGTATGTGAAGCTCAACACCAACGAATCCCCCTATCCCCCCTCGGCTGGGGTAATCACTGCCCTCAATGCCAAGGAGGCCTCCGACCTGCGCCTGTATTCCGATCCCGAGTGCAAGGAGCTGAAAAAGGCCCTGGCAGACTATTACAAGGTGGAGCCGGAGAACATCTATGTGGGCAACGGCTCCGACGAGGCACTGAACTTTGCCTTCCTCTCCTATGCCACCGACGGCCGAGGGGTGGCCTTCGCTGACATCACCTACGGGTTCTATCCCGTGTTTGCTGACTTATACCACATTCCCGTGCAGATCGTTCCCTTGAAGTCCGACTTTTCCATCGCCCCTGAGGACTATTACGGTCTCAATAAGACCATCGTCATTGCCAACCCCAATGCTCCTACCGGTATGGCCCTGAGCCGAGACGCCATTGAGGGCATCGTCAAGGCCAACCCGGACAGCGTGGTGGTGGTGGATGAGGCCTATGTGGACTTCGGTGCAGAGAGCTGTGTGGAGCTGATCAAGACCTACCCCAACCTGCTGGTGGTGCAGACTTACTCCAAGTCCCGCTCCATGGCAGGAGCCCGGTTGGGCTACGCCATCGGTAATGCGGAGCTCATCCGGGACCTAGAGACGGTGAAGTTTTCCACCAACCCCTATAATGTGAATCGGCTGACTCTGCGGGCGGGCGTACAGGCCATCGCCGAGCAGGATTACTACACGGAAAACTGTAAGAAGATCATGGCCACCCGGGCCTATACCAAGGAAAAGCTGGAGAAGCTGGGCTTTACCGTGCTGGACTCCCGCTCCAACTTCCTGTTTGCCATGAAACCGGGTACTGACGGCGGAGCGATCTACCGCGGCCTCAAGGAGCGGGGCGTTCTGGTGCGTCACTTTGACAAGGACCCCATCCGGGATTATAATCGCATTACCATCGGTACCCAGGAGCAGATGGATATTTTCCTGACGAAGCTGGAGGAGCTGCTATGAGAACCGCTTCTGTTGCCCGCAAAACAAACGAGACCGACATTCGCCTGTCCCTCAACCTGGACGGCACGGGAAAGAGCACCGTGGAGAGCGGTGTGGGTTTTCTAGACCACATGCTCACCCTGCTGGCCCGCCACGGCGGATTGGACCTGGATGTCACTTGCCACGGGGATACCCAAGTGGACGACCACCACAGCGTGGAGGACATCGGTATTGCCCTGGGGGACGCTTTTGCCCAGGCACTAGGGGATAAGCGGGGGATCAACCGCTACGCCTCCCTCCACCTTCCCATGGATGAGGCATTGATTTTGTGTGCTGTTGATATCTCTGGCCGGGGAGGCTACTACGACGGTCTGGAGATCCCTACCGAGAAGATCGGCACGTTTGATACCCAGTTGGTGTATGAGTTTATGGAAGGGTTTGCAAAGCACGCCGGCCTCACCCTCCACCTGCGCCAGGTCTGCGGCCGCAACTCCCACCATATCGTAGAGGGGGCCTTCAAGGCTCTGGGCCGGGCACTGCGCCAGGCGGTGGCCATCGACCCCCGGTTTGAAACGGAAATTCCATCCACCAAAGGGATGCTGTAAGCGAGGAAGGATCAATGCTGGAAGAACAACTCAACGGGCTGTACGAACAGTACGGCTATCGCAAATTTCGTATGTCCAAGTTTGAGGACTATGACCTGTACGCACAGAACAAGGACTTTTTGAAAAGCGGACATATCATTACCTTTACCGATGTGGACGGTGAGTTAAAGGCTCTCAAGCCCGACATTACCCTGTCCATTATGAAGAACAACAATGGCAGTAACGAGAAGGTCTACTACAACGAGAACGTCTACCGGGACATGGGGGGCACCTTTAAGGAGATCCTCCAGGTGGGGGTGGAGTCGGTAGGCCAGCTGGACCCCTACGCCGAGGCGGAGGTCATTGCCCTGGCTGCCAAATCCCTGGAGCTGCTTTCCGAGGACTGTGTACTGGATCTGTCTGATGTAAGTTTTGTCTCGTGCCTGTTGGACGATATGGCCCTCTCAGGTCAGGTACGGGAGCAGGTGCTGGAGTTTATTGCCCAGAAGAATGCCCCCGGTGTCCAGGCTCTGGCCGACCGGGGGCTGATTACCATAGAGAATGCCCAGACCATCGCCCAGCTTATGTCCATCTACGCCCCTCTGCGGCAGGGAATTGACCAGGCCGGACAGTTGGCCCGGAATGATGCCTCCTGGGACGCCCTGCGGCAGCTGTCTCTGGTGGCCTCCATCCTGGAGGGCTTTGGCCTGGGGGACCGGGTCCACCTGGACTTCTCCCTGGTGAACAGTATGGACTACTATAACGGGGTCATCTTCCAGGGTTTCCTTCAAAACATCCCCTTCCCGGTACTCTCCGGCGGGCGGTATGACAATCTGCCCCGGAAGATGGGCAAGCAGGTGGGAGCCATCGGCTTTGCCCTGTACATGGGGCGTCTGGAGCCCTACTTCGGCCGGGAGAAACAGTATGACGCCGATCTGATGCTTACCTACGGCCCCGACGCCGACCTGGCTGATCTGGCTGCCTTTGTGGAGAAGCTGCGTTCCCGGGGGCTGGGAGTGCGCTGCCAGCGGCAGGGCGACCCGGTTGGAGGGGTACGCTGCCGGAAGACGGAACGCTATGTCCGGGGTATGAAACCCGAGGAGGTGCTGGTATGATCAACGTAGCCCTGCCCAAGGGACGGCTGGGGGAGAGCGCCTACGAGCGCATGGCCGCCGCCGGGTATGACTGTCCCTCCATTTTAGAGAAGAATCGGAAGCTCACCTTTGAAAATCCGGAAAAAGGGGTGCGCTATTTTTGGGTCAAGCCCTCCGACGTAAGCATCTATGTGGAGCGGGGCGCCGCCGATGTGGGTATCGCGGGCAAGGATATTTTACTGGAGTACCGCCCCGATGTATATGAACTATTGGATCTGAAGATGGGCAAGTGCCGCATGTGCGTGGCCGGTCCCAAGGACTTTTATGACGACCCCAACCGGCAGCTTCGGGTAGCCACCAAGTTCCCTCACATTGCCACGGAGTATTACGATTCCCGCTCCCGGGACATCGATATCATTAAATTGAACGGTTCCATCGAGCTGGCCCCTATCCTGGGCCTGTCCGATGTGATCGTGGATATTGTGGAGACGGGCAAAACTTTATTGGAAAACCACCTGGCTCCCCTGGAGACCATCGTGGAGATCAGCGCCCGGTTTATCTGCAATAAGGTGAGCTATAAGTTTAAGCACGAGGAAATCATCCGGCTGCGGGACGCGCTGGAACGGGATCTGTGAGGCGGCTTATGATCAAGATTTATGATATGAATGAAGTGCGGGACCAGGATATCTTCCTGCGCCACGACGCGGTAAAGGATGTGTCTCAGCCGGTGGCGGAGATCATTCGCCGGGTGCGGGCCGAGGGAGACGCCGCCCTCTACCACTACGCCCGGGAGTTTGATAAGGTGGAGCTGTCTGCACTGGCTGTGACGGAGCAGGAGCTGGACGAGGCCCTGGCCGCCGAGGAGCCGGAGTTTCTGGCCGTGCTGGAGCAGGCGGCGAAGAACATCCGGGCCTACCACGCCAAGCAGAAGCGGCAGAGCTTTATCATGGAGGAAAAAGAGGGGGTCATCCTGGGGCAGAAGATCATGCCCCTGGCCCGGGTGGGCATCTATGTCCCCGGCGGCACCGCCGCCTATCCCTCCACCGTGCTGATGAACGCTATCCCTGCCCACATCGCCGGAGTAGGAGAAATCGTCATGGTCACTCCGCCGGGAAAGGACGGCAAGGTGAACCCCGCCATTCTGGCCGCCGCCAAGATTGCCGGCGTTACCCAGATCTACAAGGTGGGCGGAGCCCAGGCCATCGCCGCTCTGGCCTATGGAACGGAGAGCATCCCCCAGGTGGACAAGATTGTCGGTCCCGGCAACGCCTATGTGGCTGAGGCCAAAAAGCAGGTCTTTGGGCAGGTGAACATCGACATGATTGCCGGCCCCTCCGAGGTGCTGGTTATTGCCGACGGAAAGTCCAACCCCGCCTTTGTGGCCGCCGACCTTTTGAGCCAGGCGGAGCACGACAAGATGGCCTCCGCCGTGTTGGTCACCGAGAGCCGCCAGCTGGCTCAGGCGGTGGCTCAGGAGCTGGAGCGCCAGATCCCCCTGCTGGAGCGGGAGGAGATTGCCAGGGCCTCCATCGATAATAACGGCAAAATCATCGTGGCTCCCGACCTGGAGCAGGCCATCGACGTGGCCAACCGCATCGCTCCGGAGCACCTGGAGCTGTGCGTGGACAGCCCCTTTGATTATTTGAGCCAGATCAAAAACGCCGGTTCCATCTTCCTGGGCCGGTGGAACCCGGAGCCCATGGGGGACTACTTCGCCGGGCCCAACCACACCCTGCCCACCTCGGGTACCGCACGATTTTATAGCCCCCTGTCGGTGGACGATTTCATCAAAAAGTCCCAGTTCAGCTATTACACCCGTCCGGCTCTGGAGAAAGAGTACCGTCAGGTGAGCCTGTTTGCCAAGAAGGAGGGCCTTACCGCCCACGCTCGTGCGGTGGATATCCGCTTTGACGAGAAGGAGGCGGGAACATGATCGCCATCATCGACTACGGGGTGGGCAATCTGTTCTCCCTGAAAAGTTCCCTCTCCGCCATCGGCGCGGAGGCGGTGGTCACCCGGGACCAGCAAGTGCTCAATCAGGCTGACCACATTATTCTCCCCGGCGTGGGTGCCTTTGGCGACGCGGCGGACAAGCTGCGGGAGACAGGCATGTTCCAGGTGGTGCTGGATCAGGCCGCCTCGGGAAAGCCCCTGCTGGGTATCTGCCTTGGCATGCAGCTGCTGCTGGAGCGCTCCTTTGAGTACGGGGAACACCAGGGTCTGGGACTCATCCCCGGCGAAGTGCGCCCCATCCGTCCGGTGATCCCAGCGGAGCTGGATGTGCCTCACATGGGCTGGAATGGCTTGCACTTTCCCAAAGACCGGGAACGCAGCCCCATTTTTGCCGACCTCAATGAGGGGGACCACGTGTACTTTGTCCACTCCTTCGCCGGCTTTGACTGCGGGGAGTGCTGCACCACCACGGCGGAGTACGGACCGGAGCTCACCGCCGCCGTCCAGAAGGACAACGTGTTCGGAACTCAGTTCCACCCGGAGAAGAGTGGGGACGTGGGACTGAAAATCTTGAAGGCATTTTGCCAATGGAGGTAAGAGCATGATTTTACTGCCTGCCATTGACCTGTATGAGAAAAAAGTAGTCCGCCTCACCCGGGGGGACTATGCCCAGATGACCGTTTACAACGACGACCCGGTAGCCCAGGCGAAACTTTTTCAGGATGCCGGAGCGCAGTGGCTCCACACGGTAGACCTGGAGGGGGCCAAGGACGGCTCCACCCCCAACTACTCGGTCATTGAGGCCATCTGCAAGGATACCAGCTTGAAGGTGGAGATCGGCGGCGGCATCCGCAGCCTGGACACCATCCAGAAGTATCTGGATGCCGGGGTGGAGCGGGTGATTCTGGGTACCAAGGCGGTGACCGATCCCGCATTCCTGGAGGAGAGTTTAGACAAGTTCGGCAGCCACATCGCCGTGGGCGTGGACATCAAGGACGGGAAAATCGCCATCAAGGGCTGGCTGGAGACCGCTCAAGACAGCGTAGAGGACTTCTTCACCAAACTGTGCAAGCTGGGTGTGAGCACCGTCATCTGCACCGATGTGTCCAAGGACGGTATGCTGGCAGGGACCAATGTAGATCTCTACCGTCAGCTCTCCCAGAAGTTCTCCCTGGACTTCATTGCCTCCGGTGGGGTGTCCAGCCGGGAGGATTTGACGCGCCTTAAGGAGTTGGGGCTCTACGGGGCCATTCTGGGCAAGGCTCTGTATACTGGAGCACTGGACTTGAAAGCCGCTTTAAGGGAAATGGAGGGATAAGAGTGGTAACCAAACGCATCATCCCTTGCTTGGATATTAAAGATGGCCGGGTGGTGAAGGGGGTCAACTTTCTGAACCTCCAGGACGTGTCTAATCCCGTCAAGCTGGCCGACTACTACTCACGCTCTGGCGCGGACGAGCTGGTCTTTTACGACATCACCGCCTCTTTTGAGGGTCGGAAGCTTTTTACCGACATCCTCACTGCTGTGGCCTCCACCATTTTTATCCCCCTCACTGTTGGGGGCGGCATCAACGGCGTGGAGGACTTTGAGCGGGTCCTGGCCTGCGGGGCCGACAAGGTGTCAGTGAACTCCGGGGCCATCAAGCGCCCCGAGCTCATCGGTGAGGCCGCCAAGCGCTACGGCGATCAGTGCGTGGTGCTCTCGGTGGATGCCAAGCGGGTGGACGGCAAGTACCACGTGTTCCTCAACGGTGGCCGGGTAGACACCGGCATGGATGCCCTGGAGTGGATCAAAGAGGGCGTGGACCGAGGCGCCGGTGAGGTGGTGGTCAACTCCATCGACACCGACGGTGTGAAGAAGGGCTTTGACATTGAGATGCTCCGGGATGTGAGTGCCATTGTCAAGGTACCGGTCATCGCCTCCGGAGGCGCGGGAGGTACCCAGGACTTTGTGGACCTGTTCCGGGAGCTGCCCCAGCTGTCCGCCGGTCTGGCGGCCAGTATTTTCCACTTCGGTGAGGTGGCCATCCCCGACCTGAAGGCGGAGCTGAGACGAAACGGAGTGTGTGTGCGGCTATGATCGATCTGGATACCTTGAAATTTGACGACCGCGGGCTCATCCCCGCTATTGTGCAGGATGCCAAGACGGGCAAGGTGCTCACTCTGGCCTATATGAACCGGGAGTCTCTGAAGATTTCCCTGAAGCGGAAGCTTACCTGCTTCTGGTCCCGCTCCCGCCAGGAGTTGTGGCTCAAGGGGGAGACCAGCGGCAACTACCAGCACATTGTGGAGCTGCGGGCCGACTGCGACAAAGACGCCCTGTTGGTGCGGGTCAACAAAGAGGGACCTGCCTGCCACCTGGGCACCGACTCCTGCTTTGACGGCAACCTAATTTATGAGAGCGAGGAAGACTGACAATGAGTGAATTTTCTTACGAGGGGCTCTACGCCCTGCTGGAGGGGCGCAACAAAGAGCGCCCAGAGGGTTCTTATACCACCTATCTGTTTGAAAAGGGTCTGGATAAGATTCTGAAAAAGGTGGGCGAGGAGTGCACCGAGGTGATTATCGCCGCCAAGGACCAGGATCACAAGGAGACGGTCTATGAGATCGCCGACCTGGCCTACCACGTGATGGTGCTGATGGTGGCTTCCGGGATCACCCTGGACGAGATCAAGGCGGAGCTGGCTTCCCGTCACGTCATTGACCACAAGGTGAAGCAGGAAAAAATGGCCTCCGACTTTTCTTAAAAGAAAAGTCAGCAAAAGAACTTTGTGCGAAACTTCGTTTCGCGTCTGCCCTTGACTGAGAGAGTACAAGTCCCTAAGGCAGGAGCCCATCACGAACCTGCATGATTTAAGAACGTGCCACGGAAGGAGAATTCACCATGCTGCTTGGCGATTTTCACACCCACTCTACTTTGGATGACGGAAAGAGCACACTGGAGGAGATGGCGGCGGCGGCCTATGATTTTGGGGTGACCCACTTCGGTTTTTCCGGCCATAGCTTTGAGGAGTACGGCCAGGACTTCTGCCTGCCCAAAAAGGATGTGCCCATCTACCTGGAGACTGCCCGAAAACTCCAGGAAGCATACCGGGGCCGGATGGAAGTCTTTGTGGGCATGGAGCTGGACTACTTTGGGGAAAATCCCGGTGGATTGGACTATGTGATTGGTTCTGTCCACTGTGTGAAGCAGGGGGATGCGGCCTGCTATGTGGACGAGAGCGCCCAAGCCAGCCAGCGGGCGGTGGACGAGTACTTCGGCGGCGACTGGTACCGCTATACGGATGCCTACTACGACCTGGTGGCCGATCTGCCCCGAAAGACGGGGTGTCAGTGGATCGGCCACTTTGACCTGGTTACCAAGTTCAATGAACAGGCCCATACCATCGATGAGGACAGTCCCCGGTATCTGCGCCGGGCATTGGAGGTTATGGAGTACCTGGTCAAACAGGAGGTGGCCTTTGAAGTGAACACCGGGGCCATTGCCCGGGGCTACCGTACCACGCCCTATCCCGGCAATGCCCTGCTGCGCCAGCTGAAGGAATTTGGCGGAGAAATCATTGTAAACTCTGATTGTCACTACGCTCCCCAGCTGTGCTTCGGCTTTGATCAGGCGGCGGAGCTGGCCCAGGCGGCGGGCTTCACCCACACCAACCTGTGGACACGAGACGGCCTGCGGCCGGTGAGCTGGGACGAATTTGGGAAGGGGAGAGAGTAAGATGCGGCTGCAAGGAGCTATTTTTCAGCTGCCCGACGCTCTGCTGGATGCGGCGGGAGTGCCCCGCAGTGGGGTAAAGGAGTTCCTGTCTGTCATGAAGATGGAGGGGGTCTGGATGTATGGCGTGACCGACCAGTCTTTGGAGGAGTGCCGCCGCGCCCTGGAGGGGGTAGGACTTGCTTCCTATTTCCGGGGCCTCATGCAGGCCCAGGAGCATGGAACTGGGTTGGATGACCCTCAGGTGTACTACAAGGTGGTCAAACGTCTGCGCACAGCTCCCCGGGCTACGGCGGTTTTTACCACTGACCCGGCTGTTCTCCATGCAGCAAAGGAGGAGCACTTGTATCTGGTGTATGTAGGCCGACCTGGTGAAGACGAGGGAGCGGCCCATCAGGTGATTTCCGACTACACAGACATGACGCAAAGCACATAAAAAATCCGTGGCTGGATGGTCCAGTCACGGATTTTTTGGCGTATCAGACAAGATGCAATGTGGTACTGCCCGTCCGACGAAACCGCCTGCATGTCAGTCCGAGGGACAACGGGGCGAAACGAAGTTTCGCAGAAAGTTCTTTTGGTCCTTTTCTTTCAAGAAAAGGATCAGTGGTTTCCAGCACAGCCGTGCTTATCTTCACCGCAGATGTGGTTTCCACAGTTGTGGTCCTCGCCGTGGTGGTGGCTGCACTGGGTGTCGGGATCGAAGGCCAGCTTGCCCGCCAGCAGGTCAGCTACCTTGCTGTCTGCGTCGCCGGAGACACCGGGGTAGAGCTGAATGCCCGCCTCGGCCAGGGCAGTGCGGGCGCCGCCGCCGATGCCGCCGCAGATCAGGGTGTCCACCTGATGCTGCTGAAGGAACCCAGCCAAGGCGCCGTGGCCGCTGCCGATGGCGCTGACCACCTGGGAGGAAACCACCTGGCCGTCCTGGACATCATAGAGTTTAAACTGTTCGCAGTGGCCGAAGTGCTGGAACACCTGGCCGTTTTCGTAAGTTACCGCGATTTTCATCATACAACACCTCAAATATATTGTACCCCGATTTTCGGAAAAAGCAAGGGACAGACAAATTCCACGTCCCGGGAGAGCGGTTTTGTGGTATAATGGGCTCCGCGAGACAAAAGATGCCCGGCGCTCCGGCCGGGATACCAAGGAAAGGAAACCCTATGAACGAAAAAGAAGTGGCGGAGCTCCGCCGGCGCTTCCGGCAGGACCGGAGCGGCATTTCCCACGTACGTGGGTGCTATGTGAATCAAAACGGGGAGATCATCTCTCAGTTTGACCAGTCTCTTGGAGTCATGACCCAGGAGGAGAATGAGAAGATCCTGGGCCTGCTGAAAAAGACTCTGTCGGGGACCCTGGGCAAGAACCTGTTGGACATCACCTTTGAGACCCAGCAGGTGGTAAGCGGGGCAGAGCACAAGCTGCTCATGACCCTGCGTAATTCTCAGCTCCAGGACGAGGAGGCAGTGCAGGAATTTTTCCAGAAGGTCATTGGAGCAGTGGAGATGGAGACCAACTATCTGGTCCTCCTGGTCCACGACGCCTACGATGTGCCTTACAAAGCTAAGGACGGGGAGGAATTGGAGGATAGCTCCGCAGAAGTCTACTCCTACATCCTGTGCAGCATCTGCCCCATCAAGGAGACCAAGCCGGCTCTCAGCTACTCGGTACAGGAAAACCAGTTCCACAACCTGTCTCCCGACTGGGTGGTAGCCCAGCCCGAGATGGGCTTCCTGTTCCCTGCCTTTGACGACCGCAGCACCAATCTCTATAACGCCCTGTACTATTCCAAAGACGTGCAGGACGTCCATGAGGCCCTGATCGATGCCCTGTTCCACACCCCGGCTCCCATGCCTGCCGAGACCCAGAAGGCCACCTTTGCCTCGGTGCTCTCTGACACCCTGGGGGAGGAGTGCAGCTACGAGGTGGTCCAGGCGGTCCACGATCAGCTGTGTGGCCTGATGGAGGACCACAAGGAGAGCCACGAGCCCCAGCCTCTGGTGGTGGGCAAGCGGGAAGTGCGTCAGGCTCTGTCAGCCAACGGGGTTTCGCAGGAACATATGGATGCCTTTGAGGGAAAGTACGACGAGGCCTTCGGCGCGGACGCCCAGCTCAGCCCCCGGAATCTGGTGGATCCCAAACGGGTGGAACTGAAGACCGCCGATGTGACCATTAAGGTAAACCCCGACCGCAGTGACCTGGTCCAGACCCGGGTGCTCAATGGGGTAAAGTACATCCTGGTGCGGGTGGAGGAGGGCGTAGAGCTCAACGGCGTGCCTGTCCAGATCCAAGAGTAAAAAAGAAGCGCTTCCCATCGGGAAGCGCTTCTTTTACATGCCTTCAATGAGGGCCACTTTCATATAGCCCTCGTCCACGTTGATCTCCTTGACGAACTGATCCACGGCCGGGATCATGATTTCACGCTTGCCGCCCCGAACCACATACACGTTGTTGGCGGGGGGAGTAAGGATATCATCTACCTTGCCCAGCACCTCATCAGTCTGAGCATCCCGTACCTCCAGGCCGTAGATGTCGGCCAGGAAGAAGCTCCCCTTGGGGAGATTGGCGTCGTCGCGGTCGATGTAAAGAATGGCGTTGCGCATGGCAAGAGCGCCGTTTACATCGGTGACTCCGTGGAACTTGATGATGACCATATTCTTATGAACCCGGGCCCGCTCTACTTCGATGGGCCAGTGGGTCTTGTCCACATAAAGGGTCTTAAAACGGCACAGAAAGTCGGGGGAGTCGGCCCAGGGCTGGACCCGCACCTCGCCCATCAAACCATGGACGTTGGTGATCTTTCCCACTTCCAAATACTGTTCTTTCATCCGCGGGTACCTCCTTTGGGATAAAAACACTGGCGCAGGAATTCCTGCGCCAGACGTTTTTGGGGCAAAGCCCTTTAATCGACGATCTCCACCGAGACGCGCTTACCGGACCGCTGGGCCACGGAGCGAATCAATGTGCGGATCTCTTTGGCGATGCGGCCCTGGCGACCGATCACCTTGCCGGTGTCCTCCGGAGCCACACGCAGCTCCAGAATGGTCTCGCCGTCGGCATCGATCTCCGTAACGGAGACCTGCTCCGGATGATCCACCAGATTCCGGGCCACATAGGTCAGAAGCTCTTTCATTGTGCAAGACCTCCAGCCTTAAAGTGCGCCGGCTTTTTTCAGCAGATCACGAACGGTCTCAGTGGGCTGAGCGCCGGTCTTGATCCAGGCCTGAGCGCGGTCCACGTCCACCTTCAGTTCAGCGGGGTTGACGACGGGATTGTAAGTGCCGATCTCCTCGATGAAACGGCCGTCACGGGGATAGCGGGAGTCAGCCACCACGATGCGGTAGAAGGGAGCCTTCTTCGCGCCCATACGGCGCAGTCTGATCTTGACCATTTATATTCACCTCCAAAGAATTTGTTTCATATATGGAAAGCGTGTACCACGCTTCACCAACAGGGAAAGGTTAGAAGGGCAGGCCGGGCATTCCGCCGCCCATTCCGGGGAAGCCGCCCTTTTTGCCCATCAGCTTGCGCATGTTCCGGGGCATTTTTCCGCCGGAGAACTGCTTGGTGATGAGCTGGAGCATCTCAAACTGCTTGAGCAGGCGGTTTACATCCACCACCTGAGTGCCGGAACCGGCGGCAATGCGCTTTTTACGGTTGGAGTTGAGACAGCTGGGGTTTTCCCGCTCATAGGGGGTCATGGACAGGATGATGGCTTCCATCTGCTTGAGCATACCGTCATCCATGTTGGCTCCCTCCAGGTCGGAGGCCTTCACGCCGGGGAGCATCCCGGCCAGGTCGCTGAGAGAGCCCATATTTTTGATCTGAGCCATCTGCTCATAGAAATCAGTGAGAGTAAACTTGTTTTTCCGCAGCTTCTCCTGCATCTCCAGGGCTTTCTGGCGGTCGAAGTTCTGCTCTGCCTTCTCAATGAGGGAGAGCATATCGCCCATGCCCAGGATTCGGCTGGCCATTCGGTCGGGGTGGAAGACCTCAATCTGGTCCAGCTTCTCACCCACGCCCACAAATTTGATGGGCTTGCCGGTGACTGCCTTGATAGAGAGAGCGGCACCGCCTCGGGCGTCGCCGTCCAGCTTGGTGAGCACCACGCCGTCAATGTCCAGGGCGTCGTCGAAAGCCTTGGCGGCATTCACTGCGTCCTGACCGATCATGGCGTCCACCACCAAGAGAATCTCGGTGGGCTCCACAGCGGCCTTGATGGCACGCAGCTCGTCCATCAGTTCCTCGTCCACATGGAGGCGGCCGGCGGTGTCCAGAAACACCATGTCGTTTCCGTGCTCCTTGGCGTGAGCGATGGCGGCCTTGGCAATGTCTACCGGATTGGCCTGGCCCATCTGGAAGACGGGCAGATCCAGCTGCTGGCCCACAACCTCCAACTGCTTGATGGCGGCGGGGCGGTAGATATCACAGGCGGCCAGCAAAGGCCGCTTGCCGTTTTGCTTTTTCATGAGACCGGCCAGCTTAGCACAGTTGGTAGTCTTGCCTGCGCCCTGAAGACCTACCATCATCACAATGGTGGGGGGCTTGGAGGCGATCTCCAGCTTGGCGCTGGTGCCGCCCATCAGGTCGGTGAGCTCCTGGTTGACGATCTTGATGATCATCTGGGCGGGAGACAGGGCCTCCAGCACGTCGGCGCCAACCGCTTTTTCGGTGACCTGGGCAATGAACTGCTTGACCACCTTGTAGCTGACGTCGGCCTCCAGCAGAGCCAGACGGATTTCCCGCATGGCCTCCTTTACGTCGGCCTCGGACAGCCGTCCCTTGCCCCGCAGCTTTTTAAAGGCGGCAGAGAGCTTTTCGGTCAGTCCTTCAAATGCCATGGGTTACTCCTTCTCCATCAGCTTGGCAATGTCCTGGATCTTCACAGCCAGGGCCTCCAGCTGGGGGTCGTCGTAGCGATGGGAGCGCTCCAGAATTTCGCCAGCAGCCTGCTTGATTTCCTGCAGCTGCTTTTGCATGGCATGGAAACGCTTGATGAGACCGGTTTTGTCCTCCAGGTCGGTGAGGATACCCTCCGCCCGGACGATCACATCCCGCACACCCTGGCGGGTGATGCCGTTGTTTTCCGCGATCTCAGCCAGAGAGAGGTCCTCATTGTAGTAGAGGTCATAAAATTCCTTCTGGCGCTCGGTGAGCACATCGCCGTAAAAGTCGTACAGCAGAGCCATACGGTATGCCTGACTCTTCAAAGGGAGGCCTCCTCTCGTAATAATGTAAAGTTCAAAAACTTTACAAGCGGAATCATACCATATTTGCCCTCGTTTGTCAACCTGAAAAATGGTTAGAAACCGGGGCGTTTTTTGGTATATTCCCCGAGAGCGGGGGCAGAATGGGAGGCAGGCGGGGCAGAGGAAAGTTTTGCTTTTCCACTAAAAGCATGGTATGATAATTTCCACGATCAGAAACGGCCATAAGCAAAACGCTGAGAGATCCCATAAGAAAGGAACTATTTGATCATGAGTGAAGTAACACGGCGGGAGCTGATGCCCGGAGTGTGGCTGCGGAGCATCCACACGGGCAAGTTCAAAAGTGCCTACCTGTCGGTGACCCTATTGACCCCTCTGGAGGCGGAGACGGCCTCGGAGAACGCCCTGATCCCTACGGTGCTGCGCCAGGGTACGGCGGACCACCCCGACCTGGAGTCCTTGTCCGCGGCTCTGGACGAGCTGTACGGCGGCGCCATCGAACCGGTGGTGCGGAAAAAGGGCGAGACCCAGTGCGTGGGTTTTGTGGCCAGCTTCCTGGACGACGCCTATACCCTGGAGGGAGAGACGGTTCTGGAGGGGGCGGCTGCCCTGCTGGGAGAGCTGCTGCTGCGGCCCTATACCCAGAACGGCTGTTTTTGCCCGGATTATGTCCGGGGAGAAAAGGAGAACCTCATTGCCCGGATTCGGGGTCAGATGAATGATAAGCGCCGCTATGCCACCCACCGTCTGGTGGAGGAGATGTGTCGGGAGGAGGCCTTCGGGGTCGACAAGCTGGGCGACGTGGCCCACGTGGAGACCATCACCCCCCAGAGCCTGTGGGAGCGGTATCAAACCCTGCTCGCCTCGGCCCAAATTGAGCTCTACTACTGCGGCTCCGCCAAGCCGGAGCGGGTGGAGCAGGCCATGCGCCAGGCTCTGGCCGGACTGCCGCAGGCGCGGGAGCGTTTGTGTCCGGAGTGTGAGGTAGCCCTCCATGCCGGTACAGAGCCCCGGTATGTGGAGGATCGGCTGGACGTGACCCAGGGCAAGCTGGCCATGGGCTTCCGTACCGGCGGTATTACCTGCTGGGAGGAGGACTACCCCGCCTTGACCGTCCTGAACGCCCTGTTCGGCGGCACCACCATGTCCCGGCTGTTTTTAAATGTAAGAGAGAAGCTGTCTCTCTGTTACTATGCCAGCTCCACCCTGGAGAAGATGAAGGGGCTGCTGCTGGTGTCCTCGGGCATTGAGTTTGATAAGTACGACACTGCCCGGGAGGAGATCCTGGCCCAGCTGGAGTCCATCCGCCGGGGAGAGATCGAAGACTGGGAGCTGGAGGGGACCCGTAGCATCCTGATAAACGGTCACCGCAGCACCCTGGACGACCAGGGGCGGCTGGAGGAGTTCTGGCTGGGCCAGAGCGCGGCAGGTCTGGATATCGGCATCGAGGAGCTGGTGGAGGGTATCCGCCGGGTCACCCGGGAGCAGGTAGCCGCCGCAGCGCGAAAGCTGGAACTGGACACCATTTATTTCCTGAGAGGACGGGAGGGCTGACATGGAACAGCTGACATTTGACCGGGTAGGGGAGCGGATGTACCGCGAAAAGCTGGAAAACGGCCTGACCGTGTGTGTCTTCCCCAAGCCGGAGTTTCAAAAGGGCTATGCCTTCTTTGCCACCAACTACGGGGGCATGGATGTGCGCTTCTGCCTGTACGGGGTGTGGACGGACAGCCCGGCCGGAGTGGCCCACTATCTGGAGCACAAGATGTTCGACACCAAGGAGGGCAATGCCCTCCAGGATCTGGCGGCCAACGGAGCCAGCCCCAACGCATTTACCTCCAGCGCCATTACCGGATACTATTTTGAATCCACCGAGAAGTTTGAGGAAAATCTGCGTATTCTCCTCTCCTTTGTCTCCCAGCCCTGGTTTACCCAGGAGAGTGTGGACAAGGAGCGGGGCATCATCGGCCAGGAGATCGGCATGATTCAGGACAACCCGGACTGGAAGGTATTTACCAACCTGATGGCCGCTCTGTACCAGCACCACCCCATCCGCCTGAGCGTGGCGGGCAGTGTGGAGTCCATCGCTGAGATCACTCCCGAGACCCTTTACGCCTGCCACAAGGCTTTCTACGACCCGGCCAATATGGTCCTGTGCGTGGCAGGTCCCGTGGAGGCGGAAAAAATCTGCGACATTGCCCGGGAGATTCTGCCCAAAGAAGCGGGACCTATTGCCGGACGGGATTACGGTCCTCAGGAGCCGGAGCAGGTGGCGCAGCCTTTGATTCAAGAGGCCATGGAGGTGTCCATCCCCATCTTCCAGCTGGGCTATAAGGGCGATGCCCCCCAGCGGGGCGAGGCAGGCGCTCGGCAGGAGCTGCTGGGTGAGCTGGCCTGCGAGGCCCTGCTGGGCAACTCCACTCCCCTGTATGCCCGGCTCTACCGGGAGGGGCTCATTAACCGCAATTTCTCCTACGGCTACGAGGCGGTGCCCGGCGCGGCCTTCCTGGCTGCCGGAGGCGAGTCCAAGGACCCGGAGGCGGTGCGCCAGGCGGTGCAACAGGAGGCAGAACGTATCGTTCGGGAGGGAGTAGACCCTGACCTGTGGCGGCGTATCAAAAAGGGCAGCTACGGCGGCAAGGTGCGCAGCCTCAATTCTTTTGAAAACCTGTGCGTAGGTCAGGCCCAGAGCTTTTTTGCCGGGTCCGATCTGCTGGATTTCCCCCGCCTGTTTGACACCATTGAAAAGGCAGATGTGGAAAACCTGATTGCCCGCTGGGTGACGCCGGAGCGCACGGCCCTGTCGGTGGTCCGTCCGGGAGAGGAGGAAGCGAAATGACCCATGTAGTGACCTTCCCCGGTCTGGGACTGGAGTTTACCCTGAACCGGGTGGCCTTCACCATCCCTATTATTGACCGGCCTGTTTACTGGTACGGCATCATTATTGTCTCCGGTCTGTTGCTGGCGGTCTACCTGTGTATGCGGTGGGCGCCTCGGTTCGGTATTGTGCCCGACCACATTCTGGATATGATGCTCTTTGCTGTTCCGGCGGCCCTGGTGGCCATCCGGGCCTACTATGTGATCTTCAATCTGAGCCTATACCAGCGGGAGGATGGCTCTCTGGACTGGGCGGCCATCCTGCGTTACAGTGATGGTGGCTTGGCGATCTACGGAGCCATTATTTCCTCGGTTATCGTCCTGCTCATTTTCTGTAAGGTACGGAAGATCAATTTCCTGGCCTTTGCCGATGTTGGCGTCCACGGCCTGTTCATCGGCCAGCTCATCGGCCGGTGGGGCAACTTTATGAATGTGGAGGCCTATGGCAGCGCGACCACGCTGCCCTGGCGGATGTGCTCTGAGTCCATTGCTGCCGAGATGTTCTCCAAGGGCTATGTGGACCAGGCGGGCTATGAGGCAATTCTCAGCGGCACGCTGGGCGTCCACCCCACCTTTTTCTATGAGTCGGCCTGGAACTTTGTGGGCCTTATCCTGGTGTATTTCCTGGGGAAGAAGTGGCGGCGCTACGACGGAGAGTGCTTCCTGTTCTACCTGGCCTGGTACGGTCTGGGCCGGGCCTGGATCGAAGGCCTGCGTACTGACAGCCTTTACCTGTTTGTAGGCAGCTCCATCCGGGTATCTCAGCTGGTGGCGGCGGTTTGCTTTGTGGTGGCAGGCGGAATCCTGCTGTACAACCGCTTCCGCCCCCACGACAAGAACAATCTTTACGTAAACCGCCTTAAGGCTCAGCAGGAGCAGGCGGAAGAGACAAAGGAGGACTGAACATGGCGGCCATTCATATGGACGGCAAGGCCTTGGCGGCCAAGGTGAAGGAGGAAGTAGCGGCCCAGGTGGCGGGCATGGAGCGCAAGCCCGGCCTGGCTGTGGTGCTGGTGGGAGATAACCCCGCCTCCCGTGTGTACGTAAACGGAAAGAAGAAGGACTGCGCCGAGTGCGGCATTTACAGCGAGGAGTATGCCATCCCGGCGGAAACCACCCAGCAGGAGCTGCTGGAACTGGTGGAGACCCTCAATGGCCGGGAGGACATTGACGGTATCCTGGTCCAGCTGCCTCTGCCCCGCCACCTCAATGAGAAAGAAGTACTGCTGGCCATCCGTCCCGACAAGGATGTGGACTGCTTCCATCCCTTTAATGTGGGGCAGCTGATGATCGGCGAGCAGGGCTTCCAGCCCTGTACCCCTGCGGGCGTCATGCGCATGCTGAAGGAGTACGGCATTGACCCTGCGGGCAAGCACTGCGTGATCGTGGGCCGCTCTAATATTGTGGGCAAGCCCCAGGCTATGCTGATGCTGCGGGAGAATGCCACCGTTACCGTCTGCCACACCAAGACCCCCGACCTGAAGGCGGAGTGCCTGCGGGCGGATATCCTGGTGGCAGCGGCAGGCCGGGTAGGCCTCATCACCGGCGACATGGTGAAGGAGGGAGCCGTGGTCGTAGATGTGGCCATGAACCGCAACGAGGCGGGCAAGCTGTGCGGCGATGTGGTCTTTGAGGAAGCTGCCCAGCGGGCCTCCTACATCACCCCCGTTCCGGGCGGCGTTGGTCCCATGACCCGGGCCATGCTGATGGAGAACACCCTGTACGCGGCGAAACAGCACGGAAAACAGTAAAATACCACCGATTTTGCGCCCCTGGCTTTGGCCAGGGGCGCTTTTTTGTTGTCATAACTGTGCTCCAGTCCACATAACGTGTAGGGAACAAAGCGAAGGCGGTGAGTACCAATGAGAATGGACAACGGTCAGGCCTACCGGCAAGCGGCCCAGGTATTGCCTCTGTCTCTGCGGGGGGGGGCTCTTGATCTTCCGGAGGACAAGCAGGGCAGAGCGGAGGAGCTTCGTCTGCGGATCGGACATCCCGTAACGGTGGTGTTTCCCCAGGGGGAGCTGTCTCTGGGGACAAACCCGGTGACTGGCCGGGATCTGGAGCATTTGCTGGAGCTGGCCAGCCGGGCCTCCGTCCATACGGTGGCTGACCAGCTCCGCCGGGGCTACCTGACCGTGGAGGGGGGGCACCGGGTGGGACTGTGCGGCACACCGGTACTGCGGGACGGCCAGATCCACGGCCTGGGGCGGCTGTCCTCGGCGGCCATCCGGGTGGCTCGGCAGGTAACCGGGGCAGCTGCGCCGGTAGCACAAAAGCTGCTGGGACAGAGTGGAGCGTTTTGCAGCACCTTGATCCTGGCGCCGCCGGGGGCGGGCAAGACCACCTTGCTCCGGGATCTCATCCGCATGGTCTCCCACGGGGAGGGGATGGCCCCTCAGCGGGTGGCGGTGGCGGATGAGCGGGGAGAGGTGGCCGCCCTGTGGAACGGGGTGCCTCAGTTGGATGTGGGGGAGCGCACCGACGTGCTGGAGGGCTGTCCTAAGGCCCAGGCGCTCATGATGCTGCTGCGGGCCATGAATCCCCAGGTGTTGGCGGCGGATGAGATCACCGCTCCGGAGGACGTGGCCGCCCTCATTTCCGCGGCGGGGTGTGGGGTGAAGCTGCTGGCCACCGCTCACGGCAGAGATCGGGAAGATCTGTCCCGCCGCCCCCTGTATCGGGAGCTGATGGCGGCCAAGGTATTTGAGCGGCTGCTGTTGATCCATACGGAACACGGACGGCGGAGCTATCAGGTGGAGGTGTTGGCGTAGATGTGGAAGCTGGTGGGAGCAGTGCTGGTGGCAGCGGGAAGTGGATGGCTGGGGTTGAGCGCGGCCTCCGGGCTGACAAAGCGCCTGCGGGCGGTGCAGGCCATGATAGCCGGGTTGGAGCTTCTGGAGCGGGAACTGTGGGAGCGGGGGGCGGCCCTGCCCGAGCTGATGGCGGCCCTGGCACGGCGGTGTGCCCAGCCGGCGGCCGGCTTTTTCCAACGGTGCGCCGAAGGTTGTGCCAGGCTGGACCAGGTTCCTTTTGGGGAGAGCTGGCGGCAGGCGGTGGACGAGCTGGAACTTCTTTCCCTGGATAGTCGGGCTGCTCTGCTGCCTCTGGGGGAGGTGCTGGGCCGGTACGAAGCGGACAGCCAGCGGAAGGCGCTGGAGCACGCTAGGCAGGCCCTGGAGCGGGAGGAGCAGCGAGCCCAGGAGGAGCGGCGGCGTCTGGGTCGGGTCTATCAGGCTTTGGGGTTGTCCGGCGGCGCGTTTCTTGTGATTTTGCTGCTGTAATGGGATAAGATCACGAAAGAGGGCATGGGTATGGATGTGGATATGATCTTTAAAATTGCCGCCATCGGCATTCTGGTGGCGGTGCTCAATCAGGTGCTGAGCAGGGCGGGGCGGGACGAGCAGGCCATGATGACCACCTTGGCGGGGCTGGTGGTGGTGCTGATGATGGTGGTGCAGGAGATCGCCGATCTGTTTGCCCTGGTCAAAACTCTGTTTCAGCTATGATAGAGGTGATGATCAAGGTAGCCGCCGGAGCGGTGACTGCTGCTGTGTGTGCCACAGTGGTACGCCGGGGCACGCCTGAACTGGGTTTCCTGCTGGCGCTGGCGGCAGGAATTTGGGTTCTGTGGACGGTGGCGGACAGCCTGAAGCTGGTGACGGATTGGATGAAATGGCTGTGTGAGCTGGCAGGGCTGGAGGACTGGTTAATTGAGCCTGTCTTTAAAACGGTGGTTCTGTCCATCCTCACCCGGCTGACCGCAGAGGTGTGCAAAAGCGCGGGGGAGAGCGGTGTGGCCGCCTTTGTGGAGACGGCGGGAACCATTTTAGCCTTGGCAGTCTCTCTGCCTCTGGTGGGAGGAGTACTGAAGATGATGGAGGGGATGCTGATGTGAAGGTGCGGATCTTGGCTTTGTTGGTACTGTTACCTCTGACCGTGCTGCCGGTATGCGGCGTGGATATCTCCTTCTCTCAGGCCGACCAGGTGCTGGAGAGCGCCCAGGATTATGGCGTGTCCACGGACGGGGGACTGGGCCAAGGGGTACAGAATCTGCTGGAAGCGGCCGTGGATCAGTTGGGTGGATTGCTGCGCCACAGTCTGGGCACTGCATTGAAGCTGCTGGCGGTGGTACTGCTGTGCGGCCTGGCGCAGGGGCTGGAGGAGGACAAGCCCGTGGGACTGGGAGCGGTGGAACTGGCGGGAGCGCTGGCTATCACCGCTCTGACGGTGAGCGATATGACCACCATGGTGGGATTGGGGCGGGAAACTATCTCCAAGATGGGGGACTTTGCCGACCTTATTCTCCCTGCCATGGCTACGCTTACCGCTGCCACCGGCTCGGTGACCGGGGCGGCCGTGCGACAAGGGGTGACGGTCCTCTTCTCTGACCTGCTCATCACCGCGGTGGACAGCCTGTTGGTGCCTTTGGTATACACCTACATCGCCCTGTCCTGTGCCCAGGCCGCCCTGGGCAACGGAGGACTGGGAAAACTGGCCGGGCTGGTGCGGGGGACAGCGGTCTTTTTCCTCACCGCCATGCTGCTGGCTTTTACCGGCTACCTCACCGCCAGCGGGGCTATCGCTGGGTCGGTGGACGCGGCGGTGGTAAAGACCGCCCGCATGACCATCTCCCGGGCGGTGCCTGTGGTGGGAGGTATCCTCTCTGATGCGGCGGAAAGCGCCCTGGCCAGCACCAGTGTACTGCGAGGGACGGTGGGCGTGGCAGGGATGCTGGTGGTGCTGGCCATCTGCCTGACTCCATTTTTGCAGCTGGCCCTCCACTACTTGGCCTATAAGCTGGCTGCCGCCCTGGCTGGGACAGTGGATCACTCCCGGTTGGGCGCTCTGATGGACAGCATCGGCGGGGCCTTTGGTTTGCTGCTGGGTATGACGGGCAGCTGTGCCCTCATGTTGCTTTTGAGCATTGTGTCCGCCGTCTCGGCGGTAGCGCCATGATAGGGGCGCTGCGCGAGTGGCTGCTGTCGGTGACGGCGGCGGCCATCCTGTGCGCCCTGGCCCAGGGGCTGATCCCACCTGGGCCGGTGCGCCGGGTGGGACGGCTGACGGCAGGGCTGGTGATGGCGGCGGCCCTGCTTTCTCCTCTGGCCAGTCTGAAGGGCGTGGAGCCGGAAGAGTGGTTGGAGAGCTGGCAGCCTCAGGAGGAGGTACAAGAGCTGGAGCAGCAGCGGGATGAGACGATGAAAACCATCATAGAAGAGGAATGCAGTGCATATATTGTGGACAAGGCGGCCCAGTTGGGGGCAGAGTGTCAGGTGGAAGTGCTGTGTGCCCCGGAGGGGGACGGGGCATTTCTTCCATGGCAGGTCACCGTGACAGGGGATTTGACCTCCGTGCAGCGGGAACAGCTCACCCAGCAGATCCAGGAGGATCTGGGGGTGCCGCCGGAGCGCCAGCAGTATGGAACAAAGGAGGAATCACCGTGAAATTTCAATGGCCCCCAGGGCTGTCTGTCTGGAAGAAGGGGCTGGAGCGGTATGGCTATGTCCTTTTGGTGGTGGCGGTTGGAATCGTCCTGCTGCTATGGCCTCAGGGAGGAGAAAAAACGGAGTCCGCGACCCAGGAGACGGTCCAGGAGGAATTTGATCTGGAGGCGTTTGAAGAGAAGCTGGCCCATACCATCTCCCAAATCCAGGGAGCCGGAGAGGCCCAGGTGGTATTGTCCTTGCAGAGCAGCAGCCGCCAGGTGTTGGCCCAGGACAAGGAACAGGGAAGCCAGGGCGACAGCAGCACAACCACCGTGACGGTGGGCCGGGGGTCGGGCAGTCAGGATGTAGTACCCCTCCAGACGGTGGCTCCCCAGTTCCGAGGGGCACTGGTGGTATGTCCCGGCGGGGATGATCCCCAGGTGCGACTGGCGGTGATGGAGGCGGTCTCCGCCGTCACCGGGCTGGGCAGCAATCATATTTCCGTATGCAAAAGCGCGGCCTGAGGCCGAAACTTTGAAATGAATAGGGAGGAAGTCAGCAATGAAAACAGGGAACAAGAAGGGCATGTCCCAGCTTTGGAAGCGCAACGCGGTGGTAGCGGTGATCGCCGTGTTCGTGTGTGCGGCGGTGTACTTAAACTGGAGCTATGAGCAGGAGGCAGGCAAAACGCTGGGAGAGTCCACCATGGTGGGGAACGAGGACCCGCTGGTGTCCGGCAGCTCCAGCGCAGACAACTCCAGCTCGTCCCAGCAGGACAACGCTGCCCAGCAGGGGGACCAGAGCGGCACCGACGGTCAGCAGACCGGTGCAGAGAGCGGCGATGACTACTTTGCCAATGCCAGGCTCAACCGCCAGCAGTCCCGGGACAGCGCCCTGAGCCTGCTCCAGGATGCCGCCGCTCGGGAGGATGCGGATCAGACCCTGCGGGATGAGGCCAATCAGAGCATCCAGACCATGGCCGATTACACCGTTACCGAGGCCCAGATCGAAAACATGATCGTTGCCAAGGGGTATACCGACTGTGTAGCCTTTATTGGGGAAAACTCTCTGAGCCTGGCAGTCGCTGCGCCCGAAGGGGGACTCACCGACGCGGATACCGCACGTATCCTGGATGTGGTCAGCCAGAATGCCGGTTTTACTGCCGACCAGGTGACCATCATCGAGGTGGAGTGAGGGCTAGAAATTTTAGGTTTTGGTTGTCAAAGACGCTCCGGCGTGGTACAATAACACCAAGTATCCTGGAAGAACTGTAACGTGAAGGAGCGTGACCATCCGTGAGCGAGAATAAGGAGTATGTCTCCCGCTCTGACGAGCTGGGCAATATCCATATTTCCGAAGAAGTGCTGGCTGGTATTGCCGCCGCCGCCGCCCTGGAGGTGGAGGGAGTCAGCGGCCTGGCCGCCAATTTGGGCAGCGATATTGCCGAACTGCTGGGAAAGAAGACCCTGGCCAAGGGCGTGCATGTGCAGATGGAAGATGAGAAGGTGACGGTGGATCTGTCCATTCTCATGTCCTACGGCAACACCATCCCCGAGGTGGGCAAGGCGGTGCAGGACGGCGTAAAGAACGCGGTGGAGTCCATGACCGGCCTGGAGATTGCCGCTGTCAATGTGAATGTGGGCGGAATTACCTTCCCGGTGAAGGCGTAATACACACAAGCAACCACAAGGCGTGCCTGGATACAAAAACCGGGCACGCCTTTTGCTGTGCTGCAGAGACACAAGGGCGAAACGGAGGAGAAAGCCATGTTGGCCAAATTTAAACAAATGCCGCTGGAGAGGCAGCTGTTTATCAGCTTTGTCAGCGTCTCATCCATTTTGCTGCTTGTGACCATGGGGATCATGCTGTATGTGGATATCACCCGGCAGCTGAGGAGCATGGATGACACCATCCGCAGCAGCGCCGCCTATATTGCCCAGCTGGAAGCGGTGGAGGACATGCTGGAACGGGGGTATCCGGACCCGGCTGTTTCCCGGCAGCTGGACAGTCTGAGCGAGAACGTGAAGGATCTGAACGTGATCGTCATCTACAACACCAGCGGCCTGCGCTTTTATCACACCGACCGCCAGCAGAGCGGCGAGACCTTCGTGGAAGGGGAGGAGGTGCCCATCCTGGAGGGCAGCGAACCCTATATCACCACCGGATACAGTACCTATGGATCTCAGCGCCGGGCCTTCCACGCGGTGGAAAATGACCAGGGGGAGATCATCGGCTTTGTGATGACCTCTATCTTTACCTCCGATATCTGGGAGCAGAACCGGGTGATCGTGATTTACGCCCTGGTGATCCTGGGCGTGGTGCTGCTGCTGGGTGTGGGGCTGTCCCGGGGGATCGTAGCGTTGCTGCGGGGTTCTCTGAAAGGACACCATCCCACCGAACTGCTGGAACTCTATCTCAGGCAGGAAGATGTGCTCAACGCCATTGAGGATGGACTGGTGGCCACCGACCGGGAAGGAACGGTCATCTTTTCCAATCAGGCTGCCCAGCGCCTTCTGGGCGCTTCCCAGGGGGAACTGGAGGGGCGGCAGCTGGAGGAGGTTTTCCCGGAGAGTGCTTGTGTCCAGGCGGCCAGCACCGGACAGACGTTCCACAACCGTTCCTGCGTGATTGGAGAACGGCAGGTACTGGCCAGCGAAGTACCCATTCGAGGAGAAGAGGGGCTGGACGGCGTGCTGAGTGTGCTGCATGATAAGACGGAGATGATGCGGCTGTCCGATCAGCTGTCGGGCACCCGGAATATGCTGGACACCCTGCGCTTTTTCAACCACGAGTTTATGAATAAGCTCCACGTCATCCTGGGGTATCTCCAGACCGGAGAGACCGGAAAGGCCATCTCCTTCATCGTCAACAGCGGCCTTGTCTCCAGTCAGGCCATCCGGGAGACCGCCGACTGCATCCGTGCCTCCCGGCTGTGCGCTCTGGTGATCGGCAAAATGATGCACGCAGCGGAACTGGGGATCCGCCTGACGGTAGCGCCTGACAGCAGCTGCCGACCGGAAGATCTGCTGCTGGAGGAGCAGGACTGCATCACCGTGGTGGGTAATCTGCTGGAGAATGCCATTGAGGAATTGGCAAAGGGAGATGGTGAGCTGCTGGAGATCAAGCTGGGGCTATACTGCCGCCCAGACTGCAACATCATTGTCTGTGAGGATACGGGCCGGGGAATTGACCCGGCGGTGCGGGAGCACATTTTTGAAAAAGGAGTCTCCACCAAAGGAGAGGGCCGGGGCCTGGGCCTGCCCCTGGTGAAGCAGATTGTAGAGAGCCACAACGGTACCATCGACATTGTGACTGAGGCGGGGGCAGGCAGCTGCTTTACCCTGACCTTTACCAGACAGGAGGGAGCAGTATGACCTATCGGGTGCTGATTTTAGAGGACGACCCCATGGTGGCGGCCATTGACCGGCAGTATGTGGAGAGCGATCGCCATTTTCAGGTGGCGCAGGTGTGCAAGAGCGGAGGACAGGCCCTGGAGTATTTGGCACACCAGGACGTGGAGCTGATCGTGCTGGACTACTACACCCCGGAGATGAACGGGCAGGAGTTTTTGGATCACCTGCATGCCATGGGGCGGGCTCCGGCGGTGATCATGGTCACCTCGGCCAGCGATACAGATATTGTGCGATCTCTGCTCAGCCGGGGAGTGCAGGATTATCTGGTCAAACCCTTTGAGTTTGCCCGGTTCCGGCAGGCGCTGGACAAGTTCCTTCAGCGACAGAAGCTGCTGTCCAATTCAGGGGGAATGGATCAAAAGGCCATTGACCAGCTGCTGCAGTCCCAGGACGGAGAGGAAAGCGCGCCTCAGCTGAGCAAAGGACTCAATGGAGCCACTTTGCGTTTGATTCAGGACTTCCTGGCCCGCAGTCAGGGACAGGCCCTTACCAGCGAGGAGATCGCCGAACAGGTGCATTTGTCCTGGATCACCATTCGCCGTTATGTCAACTATATGGTGGAAACCGGGGAGTTGGTCAGCTCTATCGACTACCAGACCGGAGGCCGTCCCTCCATCCGCTACCGCTACACCGGAAACTTTGGTGCAGCGGGAAAGGGATCTACATAAGGAACAAAAAGCTGCGTTCAAATTTGTACATTTCTTCTGAAAAAAGGCGTAAATGGCGAAAATCTCATACAGATATGCGCACAGATTGCCCGGAACAAAAGATCCGTTTGTGGATGTCCCACAAGCGGATCTTTTGTTACTTTACTTACAAAAGGTCTTCAATACGTACTTAAATTGACTTTCTTCACTGAATTTTTTAAACTTTTTGTTAAGAAAACCGCACGCTGTCTATCACGCGAGAGGGAGCCGGAGCGTGTGCGGAGAGAGAAACAAGGAGGTATTTTTATGCCAACGGTAGAAGAAATCCTAGCGTATTTTGGCACCTACACCCCCGGAGTAGACGGGGCGGTCAGCTCATTCAAGTTTGAGTACCTGACCAGCCTGGGCTTTGCGGCCATCGTGATCTTCCTGGGACATGCCATCGTCAAGCGTTCCGCTCTGCTGCGGAAATTCGCGATCCCCGCCCCGGTGGTGTCCGGCCTGCTGTTTTCCATTGTAGTTGCTATTTTGAAGGGCAGCGGCCTCATCGCCATTTCCTTTAATGTAAGCACCATTCAGGACCTGTGTCAGAACATCTTCTTTATGTGCGTGGGCTTCGGCTTCAGCTGGAAGCTGATCCGCCACGCCGGTGGTAAGCTGTGCCTGAAGATCGCCATTGCCGCCTGCCTGCTCATTACCCTGCAGGATGTTCTGGGCGTGCTGGTGGGCCAGCTCATCGGCCTGAATCCCTTCCTGGCTCTGCAGTGCTCCTCCTCTGCTATGTCCGGCGGCGTCGGAACCGCTGCCTCCTTCGGTCCGATCTTTATCGAGAAAATGGGTGCTCCTGAGTCCGCCACCGCGGTGGGCGTCACTGCCGGTACCCTGGGCAATGTGATGGGTTCCCTCATCGGCGGTCCTGTGGCTGCCTTCCTCATCAGCCGCCACGGTCTGAAGTCTGACCCCAACGACAAGCCTGAGTCCGCTGTGGACGGCAAGATCAACGAGCTGAGCAACAGCCGTATGGTCTCCATGTTCGGCATGGTACTGCTGATGTGTGCTCTGGGTATGCCCATCTACTGCATCCTGGACAACATCCCCATGATCGAGATGCCCAAGTTCATCGGCTGTCTGTTTGCTGGCGCCATTGCCCGCAATGTGATGGAGGCCCTGAATATCAAGTTCTACACTCCTGAGGTGGACGCCATTGAGCACATGTTCCTGGAGCTCTATCTGGCTCTGGTGCTGATGACCATCGATATTACCGCCCTGGCTGGTGTGGCCGGCCAGATGGGTGTAATCCTGCTGGTTCAGGCGGTCCTCATGGCTGTGTTTGCCATCTTCGTTTCCTTCAACATGTTCGGCCGGGACTACGGTGCGGCTGTCATGGCGGCCGGCAACTGCGGTTGGGGCTGCGGCTCCGGACCCAACGCCGTGGCCAACGAGAAGGCGGTCATGGATCAGTATGGCTGGCACAATGTGGCCTGGGTGCTCTACCCCTCCTTCGCCGTGATTATCGACGACATTTACAACCCTATTTTCCTCTCTTTGTTCGGAAGCATCTTTGCAGCCTGAACATTTCCCTCTTCCTACAACCACTCCGCGGCGCTGCAAAAGCAGCGCCGCGGAGTGGTTTTTGTGGGTTCTTCCGATTGTGAAAACGGGGTGAACTGTGGTATAGTAGTGCCGAAAAGAAGAGAGGGACCCTATTAGTGTATTGTAAAACGGGAGGAGACCATGGCGGACACAGACGTGTGGAGAAAAACGCTGTTGATGGGGGCAGCACTGTGCCTTTTGCTCACAGGCTGCGGTACTGGCGGCGGAACCGGCTCTGGAGAGGAAGGGCTGACCGTGCTGACCATCGGTACAGCCGACAGCGGCGGGACGATGTATACCGTGGGCAGCGCCCTTGCCCAGGCCATTACCAACGGAGACAGCTCCATCAAAGTGAATATCGGAGCATCCACCGGCTCGGCGATGAACGTGCGGGGCTTGGTTGGGGGAGAAATCGATCTGGGGCTGGTATCCGGTGACGTGGCCTACGCTGCCTACTATGGGCAGGATGATTTTTCCCAGCCCATGGAGAGTCTGCGGGCGGTGGCGGCCCTCTATGTCAGTACCTCCAACTGGATTGCGCCCCAGTCTGTGGGTGCGGAGTACGTCCATGACTTGGTAGGCAAGCGGATTGGCGTGGGTCCCCAGGAATCCACCACAGAACTGTCTGCCCGTACAGCGGTGACAGTGCTTGGACTGGACCAGGGAGGAACGCAGCTGATCAATTGCGGACTGGGCGATGGGGCACGGATGGTAGAGCAGGGCGAACTGGATGCCATCCATGGCTTCTCTGGCGCGCCGGTGGGAGGACTGAAGGAACTGGCCCAAAACCAGCCCTGTCAGCTTCTGAAATATACCCAGGAGGAGCTGGAGGCCATTTTGGCAGAGAATCAGTCATATTATCCGGTGGTCATTCCGGCGGGGACCTATGCGGGGCAGGAGGAAGATGTAGATACCTTCGGGGTCAAGTGCCTGCTGTGTGTCGATGCCTCTATGCCTGAAAATTTGGTCTATCAGATCACCCAAGAGATCTGGGCAGCCACCGAGAAGCTGACCAAGGAGCACCCGGCCCTGGCTGAGATGGCAGACAGAGAATTTGTCTGCCAGGATCTGCCCATCCCTCTGCATTCGGGGGCGTGGGAGTTCTATGAAGACCAGGGAATTCTGGAGTAAAAAAGATGTGCCCGGGAGTTTTCTCCCGGGCACATCTCTTTTCTTTATTTTTTTGCCTTGGCCACGCTGCGCCGATCCACAAATACACAGGGGACTACGGTTTTAAAGGGGTATTGGGCTCCCGAACGGCTCAGCTCCATGGCAGTCATGGCTGCCACCGCCAGTTCGTGCTGGAGTACCCGCACGGAGGAGAGAGGTGGTGTGGCATTTTGAGACAGGGGCGTATCATTGAAGGCAATCAGGCTGATTTGCTCCGGAATTGCCCAGCCTGCCTCGTCCAGCGCACGCAGCACGCCCTGCACCATGGCGTCGGAGGAGATAAACAGGGCGGTGGGGGCCTGGTCCCATTCCTTAATGGCGCGGCTGAGGGCCTGATAGGCGGAGGGAGAATTCATCTCACAGTCCAGCACCCACTCCGGACGGTAGAGCCCCTTGTCCTGCAAGCTGTTTCGGAAGTAGTACAGCCGGGCGTCCAGCTTTAGATCGTGGGTCTCCTGCAGGGTGAAATGGCTGCCGATGAAGCCGATTTTCACATGGCCGGCATCCAGCAGATGGTTGAGGGCCTGGCGCACGCCCAGATGAAAGTTGGGCACCGCGGAGAAAAATTGCTCATCATCAGGGGAGGAGTCCACAAAGACTATGTGGCGGCTCAGCTTTTGAAAGCTGCGGATCTCCTGCCAGGTGAAGCTGCCGATGGCAAAGATTCCGTCCAGTCCTCCTTCGCCCTGCATAGCAAAGTTGCCCTGCTGGTCCCGAAACAGGGGCGTAGTCTCAACCCCTCGGGAGAAGCACACTTGCTCCAGGGCATTTTTCATGTACAGATAGTAGGGGTCCTGCATGACCTGCTCGCTCTCAAACATTTGAGCGATCCCCATTTTCAGGGTCCGGTCCCCCTCACTTTTCCGGCTGCGCACCGGAACATAACCCAGTGCCTGGGCCGCTTCCAGGATCTTCTGCTGGGTTTGAGAGGTGACGCTGATACTCTCATCCTGATTGAGTACCCGAGAAATGGTAGATACCGAAATCCCGGTGGCAGCGGCGATATCTTTTAAGGTTGCCATCTGAATCACCCTCCTCTGCATGTAAATTATACACAATTTTTTCTGAAACAACAAGAAAAAATTAGATAAATTTCAGGAAAAATTGCGGCAGATCAGAGGGAAATCCATTACTTCTGGGCAAACATGGGGGAGGAGAAGTAGCGGTCTCCCGAGTCGGGGAGGACGGCTACCACCGTCTTGCCCCGGAACTCCTCCCGGGCACACAGCTGGCGGGCGGCACACACGGCAGCGCCGGAGGAGATGCCTACCAGCAGGCCAAACTGCTTGGCCAGCTCCCGGCCGGTCTGGAAGGCCTGCTCGTCGGTGACCCGCACCACCTCGTCCAGCACGGTTCGATCCAGAGCGGCGGGAATGAAGTTGGCGCCGATGCCCTGAATCTGGTGGGGGCCGGCCTGGCCGACGGAGAGCAGGGGAGAGGCGTCAGGCTCCACCGCCGCCACATGGAGGGCGGAGTTTTGTTCCTTCAGATAGCGGCCGGTGCCGGTAATGGTGCCGCCGGTACCCACACAGGCCACCAGGGCGTCCACCTGCCCCTGGGTGTCTGCCCAGATCTCCGGACCGGTGGTGCGGTAGTGGGCATCCGGGTTGGCGGGATTTTCAAACTGTCCGGCGATGAGGCTGCCGGGGATCTCCTTGGCCAGAGCCTCCGCCTTGTCCACGGCCCCCTGCATCCCCTGAGCGCCGGGGGTAAGCACCAGCTGGGCACCGTAAGCGGCCAGCATGGCCCGCCGCTCTGCACTCATGGTATCGGGCATGGTGAGGATCAGGCGGTAACCTCGGCTGGCGGCCACACAGGCCAGACCGATGCCGGTATTTCCGGAGGTGGGCTCGATAATGGTGCCGCCGGGGGCGAGAAGACCCCGCTCTTCGGCGTTACGTACCATGGAAAGGGCGGCCCGGTCCTTGGTGCTGCCGCCGGGGTTGAGAAACTCCAGCTTTACAAGCAGACGGGCTCCGGTCTGGGGATTGGTCTCCAGGTGGAACAGAGGGGTGTTTCCAATCAGCTCCTCTACGGTATGAACGATCTTGGCCATCGCTGGTCGCCTCCTGTAATTTTGTTGTCTCTCATCATACCGCCCGCCCAAAAGGTTGTCAATGTGCCATTTGCAATGGGAAGGGGAAGAGGGTATAATATATGGTACGGAATTGACTTATGCAAGCCAATCCAACGCGTTTTGTTCCGGAAAGGAGTTTTAAGACCATGAAAACTGGTTTGGTATTGGAAGGGGGCGCGCTGCGCACCATTTATTCCACCGGCGTGATGGATGCCATGCTCTCCAAGGATCTGATGGTGGACTATGTGATCGGTGTGTCGGCGGGCATTGCCTACGGGGTGAGCTATGTCTCCAAACAACCTCAGCGCAACTTGGAGATCCTTACCCGGTTTGTAAACGACCGGCGGTATATGGGGCTGAAAAATCTGGTGGATAAGCATAACCGCAGCTATTTTGGCCTGGAGTTCTCTTATGAGACCATCCCCAACGAACTGGTCCCCTTTGACTATGATACCTTTGCCGCCTTTCCCGGACATGTAGAGGCGGTGGTGACCAATCTGGACACCGGCAAGGCGGAGTATATGGAGGTGCCACGGCGGGATGAAAAGTTCCTGCTGCTTCAGGCTACCTGTGCCCTGCCTCTGATGTTCCCCATCTATCACCTGGACGGCAAACCCTATCTGGACGGCGGAGCGGCAGATGCCATCCCCTTCCATCGGGCCTTTGAGCAGGGGTGTGACCGGGCTGTGGTGATCCTGACCAAGCCCCGGGATTTTGTGCGCAAGGCGGAGAAACTCCAGCGTCTCATTGAGCGGCGCTACCGTGAGTACCCCAACTTCTGCCAGACGATGCGGGAGCGGGCAGAGAAGTACAACGCGGATAAAGAGGAGCTGTTTGAGCTGGAGCGCCAGGGCAAGGTGCTGATCTTTGCTCCCGACTCCCTCCACGGAGTGGGGCGGATCGAGCACAATGTGGAAAAGCTGCGCCTGCTGTGGGGAGAGGGCTATCAGCACGGTGTGGAGCGGATGGAGGAGTTGGAATCCTTCCTGGGCCGCTGAGAGAGAAATACACAAGGAGAGAGTATGAAGAAAATCGTGATCATTGACGGTCAGGGAGGCCGTCTTGGAAAGCTGCTGGTGGAGGAGACCCGCGCCCGGATGCCGCAGGCCCATATTTTGGTCATTGGGACCAACGGGGTGGCCACCTCCACCATGCAGAAGGCGGGAGCGGACCAAGCGGCCACCGGAGAGAACCCGGTGGTGCGGGGAGTACAGGATGCGGATGCAGTGCTGGGCCCCATGGGTATTGTCGTATCTGACGCCATTTTAGGGGAGGTTACCCCTGTTATGGCCCAGGCGGTGGGCAGCTGCCGGGCCAGAAAGTTTCTGGTGCCCATGAACAGCTGCGGCGTATGGGTGGCCGGTACCCAGGAGATGGGACTGGCGGGCTATGTGAAGCTGGTGGTAGAGGAAGCCGCCCGCTACCTGGAAGAGGAGGATGCTTGATGGACTACCGCATGGAGAAACCGGGGATGGAGCTGCGGCCCTCCCTGTTGGGCTATGGCTGTATGCGCTTTCCCGTGAACAAGGACCACACCGTGGACGAGGAGAAGGCCCAGCAGCTCATCGACCGTGCCATGGAGGCAGGAGTGACCTACTATGACACCGCCTGGTTTTACCACGACGGAGAGAGCGAGCCTATGATGGGGCGCCTGCTCTCCCGCTATCCCCGGGAGAGCTACTGCCTGGCCACCAAGATGCCCTGCGCCATTATCGACAGCCTGGAGCAGGCCAAGGATATCTTTGCCAAGCAGTTTGAGCGGCTCCAGACCGACTACTTTGACTTCTACCTTCTGCACAGCCTCAGCGGCCGCAGCTGGAAGAAGATGCTGGAACTTGGGGTCGTGGACTTTTTAGAGCAGTGCCATCGGGAGGGCAAGTTCCGCTGGTTCGGTTTTTCGTTCCACGATGAGTACGAGGCCTTTGAGGAAATCCTCCGGGCCAGAGACTGGGATTTCTGTCAGATCCAGCTCAACTACATGGACCAGAACATCCAGGCGGGCCTGCGGGGCCACGACCTGGCCTTGGAGCTGGGGGTCCCTCTGGTCATCATGGAGCCGGTGAAGGGCGGACTGCTGGCTCAGCCCCCGGAGGAGGTGCTGGAACCTCTGCGCGCGCTGGATCCCGATGCCACGCCCTCTTCCTGGGCTATGCGCTGGGTAGGCAGTTTGCCTGGGGTGAAGGTAGTGCTCAGCGGCATGGGCAGCATGGAACAGCTGGAGGACAATCTGAATACCTTCAGCCAGTTCCGTCCTCTGTCCGATGAGGAGCGGGCGGCGGTGGATGAGACAGCCCGCCGGCTGGCCCAGCGGGTGAAAAACGGCTGCACCGGCTGCCGGTACTGTATGCCCTGCCCGGCTGGGGTGGACATCCCCAAGAGCTTCCGTATCTGGAACCGTATGGCCATGTATCAGAACTACCCTGTCACCCGCCGGGATTGGAAGGGAATGGAGGCCGAGGCCCGGCCTGACCAGTGCTACCGCTGCGGCCGGTGTGAGCGGCTGTGTCCTCAGCACCTGCCTATCCGCGCGCAGCTGGCCCAGGCGCATGCTGAGATCACCGCCTTTACGGAGAAGCGTTGAGTCCATAGGGAAGCACGATGGACAAGCAAAAAACTTTACATCGAAACTGGCCTAATTTTTGATACAATCAAAGAAATCTGACATATATACGAGAAAAAGACGCTTGTGTCAAGTTTAAAACTTGACACAAGCGTCTTTCCTTTTTCAGCCTTGCAGAATCACATCGCAGCACTCACGAATGGGAAAAGCACGGAAGTAGGCGTCCTCCAGGGGGATCCATAGCTTTTCAAACCGTTCCAGACCCTCAGGCCCATTCCGGGCCAGCAGACGTGCGCGGCGGGTAGACCAGGGGACATCCAGAAAGCACTTCACGTGGTAGTAGGGCTGCAGTTCCGGACGCAGGGAGTACACGCCCTCCACCACAGCCAGTGGGGCAGGAGGGACTGCGATTTCCTCACCCAGGGCATTGGAGTGGCAATGGTAGGGGCGGTAGTGTACGGTTTCACCCCGGGAGAGGGGGGAGAGTACGTCGGTAAAAAAGCGTTCCGCGTCTACATTGCCGCCCGGCTCAGCCAGCCGCTGGGCAGTCTTGCGCTCCGGGGGCAGGTAGAAGTCGTCCATATCAAACAGAGGGCAGCGGTAGAGGCGGGAGAGAAAACCACCCAGAGTGGTTTTACCCGTGGCGCATGGACCGTCCAGAGCCACCAGAGTCTGGGAATGGGTGCGGCGGTGGCGGTCGATGGCGGACAGCAGAGGCAGCAGCCGGGCCAGATCCTGATCTACGACCCGGTAAGCGGGGGAGTAGGCCATGCGGTAGCGGTCGCTGTGGTGGACCGCCGGCATGCCGGCCTTGCGGTAGTCCTCCAGAACCTGATCCACTTCAGCCTGGGGGAAGGGCAGGGTGTAGAGCAGCTTCAGGCTGTCTTCCAGCCCCTTCCGGTCCGGTGTGACCGTCTGAGCTGTATGAAGAAAGAGGGCGGCCAGAGTAGAGGGTTCCAGCCCCTGCCCTTTGCAGGCCGCCAGAGACAGCCGGCACAGACCACCGCCCAGAGGTTCTGTAAGGGGCGCATCGGCGTCACCCTCCACATCGGCCCACTCCGCCTCCAGACGGTCCAGAACAGCCTGGGAGTCCAGCCCAAGATGGCCGGGGCCCATACAGCTCTGATAGAGAAATTTGATGGCGTCCTGAAGCTCCAGTTCCGGATGGCTCCGGACATGTTGTTCCAGCAGAGGGGCCAGTGGGTTCATATGATCACTCCTGAGGGATAAGATTGGCTTTCTCCAGAGCACGGACAATGGCGGGCAGAGCCACGAGCTGCAGGATGATGCCAGGGATGGCGTTAGTAAAGGCGCCTGCCACAAAAGCAGCGAAGGTGAAGGCGCTGCCAGTGGAGGTGAGCAGGATTACCTCGACAATACCCCACACGATCCGGCCACCGATCATAGCTGCTGCCAGAGAAGCGTAGGTGCCAGCCCAGGAATGGGGCAGGCGGCGGTAAAGCAGGCCGGAAATGAAACCATAGGCGGCCAGCTCAAAGGCCATGGCCAGAGCAGTGGGGAACATGGGAGGGAAGCCTCCGGTGAGAACCGAGCGCATCAGGGGAGCAATAAAGCCAACCAGAGCGCCCCAGGGGCCGCCGCAGAGAAAGCCGCACAGCAGCACCGGCAGGTGCATGGGCAGCAGCATAGAGCCGATCTGGGGGATGTTCCCCGTGAAGAAGGGGAGCACATAGGCCAGAGCCAGCATAAGAGCGGACAGGACCAGGCGCTTGATGCGCAGGCGGGAAGAGGATTCGGTTGCGTACATGAACAAAACTCCTTTACAAAAAATACCGCAAAGGCGGCTTCACCCTTCGGGGCGGAACATACCTTCGCGGTACTGATTGCAGGAAGTGCGGGGGCAAAAAAGGTGCCGGCTTCTGCCAGGCGATTATTGGTATCATACCATGAAGCGTCCGCTGCGTCAAGAGCGGCGCTTCTGAGCCCGTTCCATGGCGTGCTGGATAGGCCGGGAAGGGGTGCTGGTGTTGTTCTGCTGCCGCAGCAGAGCGGAGATCTCTCCTGTGGCCTGCTCTACCTCAGCGTGGAAGGTGGTGGCGGATAGACGCAGCGCTCCGTGGCCCAGAATGATAAGCTGCTCGGCATAGTCCGAGGTGGCTACCCGTACCCGGTACTTTTTCCGGCTGAGCTCATAGGTTGCCTTTTCAATGTAGGCGTCGGCGGTTTCCGCCTCCTTGGTGTATACCACGTGGATGTTGTGGTAGTGGACCACCTCGCCTACCCCTCGAGGCACCCGGTAGGCATCAAAGACCAGGATAACCTGGCACTTACGAAACCCCTGGTAGTTTTCCAAAATGTCCATCAGCCGCTGCCGGGCGGCGTCCAGATTGTCCTGGGCGATGGCTTTCAGCTCGTCCCAGGCGAAGATGATGTTGTAGCCGTCCACCAACAGGTATTCCGGCCCTAACTGCTCCGGAGTTTTGATGGCCTGGTATTCCGGCAGCTCGTCCCGCTTGCGGGGCTTGGGCTGGGGACGCAGATCACGGGCCTTGATGGGGCCGTAGGTGCGCTCAAAGATGGCCTGGAGTTCCTTGTCAGCTTCCAGGGAGCCGGAATACACCGAGCCCTTCCTGGGAGCGGCGGGGCGAAACTCCGGTTCTTCTGGCTCTGGAATATCAAACGTAAGGCCGCTGTCCACGTGCATGTACTGGCGGACCTCATTCCACTTGACCACAAAGCCTGCCCCATGGTCGCAGAATACCGAGTCGGCGGGGTTATCCACATCCCGGTCGCTGTCGTAGCCAATGGCGTCTACCACCGCCTGCTGGTCGGGACAGGGGCGATAGCCGTCCAGGGTGCAGAACAGCCGCCCTTGCCCCCTGGTGTAGGCGGCCACCTCCAGGGCGTAGTCCCTGGCCTGGGAGACGGGAGCGGAGCCGGTGAGGACGGACTGGTCCCCCATGGTCTCGGACAGCTCCAGGCTGCCTCCCATTCGCTGTACATCGGACATAGCTCGTCCCACCTGCTCCTGAGGCAGCTCCAGCCGCAGCTGGTACCAGGGCTCCAGAAGCACACTCTGGGCCATTTTCAGTCCCTGACGCACGGCCCGGTAGGTGGCCTGGCGGAAGTCGCCTCCCTCGGTGTGCTTGGCGTGGGCCCGCCCGGTGAGCAGGGTGATGCGCAGATCAGTGATGGGGGATCCGGTGAGTACGCCCCGGTGCTCCTTTTCCATCAGGTGGGTCAAAATGAGCCGCTGCCAGTTCCGGTCCAGCACGTCCTCGCTGCAGGCAGTGTCAAATTGCAGACCACTGCCCCGAGGGGCGGGCTCCAATAAAAGGTGTACTTCGGCGTAGTGGCGCAGGGGCTCAAAGTGGCCTACTCCCTCCACCGGCTCCAGAATGGTCTCCTTGTAAATGATGCTGCCCTGGCCGAAGGTGACATCCAGACCAAAGCGGTCAGAAATCAGTTGCTTCAGTACCTCCAGCTGGACCTGGCCCATGAGCTGCAAGTGAATTTCCCGGCTGTGCTCGTCCCAGGCTATGTGGAGCTGAGGGTCCTCCTCCTCCAGTTGGCTGAGCTGTTTTAACGCGGTGTGGACGTTTGCTCCCTCGGGGAGCTGGACTTGGTAGGTGAGCACCGGCTCCAGCATAGGCAGGGGGGAGGCACCCTCAAAGCCAAGTCCCTGGCCGGGGAAGGTGCGGCTCAGACCGGTGACAGCGCACACGGTTCCCGCTTCTGCCCGGTCCACAGTTTGAAACTGAGCACCGGAGTAGATACGCAGCTGGTCGGCCTTCTCCTGCCAAACCTGGTCGGAGGGCAGACTCCCGTCAGGGCGTTGGTTGGTGAGCAGATCCTTTACTTTTAAACACCCGCCGGTGACCTTCAGATAAGTCAGGCGGCCTCCCTGAGGATCCCGGGCAATTTTGAACACCCGGGCGCCGAACTCCTGGGGATAGAGCGGGGGCGCGGCATAGCGCTCCAGTCCCTCCAGCAGCTCGTCCACACCCTCTAACTTTAACGCGGAGCCAAAGTAGCAGGGAAATACCTTCCGGTGACGGATGAGAGAGACGATGTCTCGGTCCTCCAGAGTTCCGTTCTCCAGATACTGTTCCAAAATGCCCTCATCACATATGGCTACATTTTCCCCAAAGACGTCCTGGTCCTGGGCGGGATCAAAGTCCACACAGCCCTCCCCGAAGGAGGCTTTCAGCTTGCCTAGCAGCTCTTGCCGCTGCGTGCCGGGCAGGTCCATTTTATTGATAAAAAGGAAGGTAGGAATATGGTACCGGGCCAGCAGCTGCCACAGGGTGCGGGTGTGACCCTGAACCCCGTCGGTGCCGCTGATGACCAGAATGGCATAGTCCAGCACCTGGAGGGTGCGCTCCATCTCCGTGGAGAAGTCCACGTGCCCCGGTGTGTCCAACAGGGTAATGGTCAAATCCTTGAGAGGCAGCACTGCCTGCTTGGAGAAGATCGTGATGCCGCGTTCCCGCTCCTGGCGGTCGGTATCCAGAAAGGCATCCTGGTGATCCACCCGGCCCAGCTTGCGCAGCCGCCCGCCTCGATAGAGCAGAGCCTCCGACAGAGTGGTCTTACCCGCGTCAACATGGGCCAGCAGACCCACGGAAAGTTGTTTTGCTTCCATGTGCAACATCCTTGCTTGTTCAAGTATCAAAATTGTACCATGTTCTCCGTCGGGAATCAATCCGTGGAAAATTCGGGATTGTGGGAGAAGGGCGTGGTGTGATAAAATAAACCCAGATATCGCCTGCCCCGCTGCGGCAGAGAAAAAGATGCAGGAGGAAGACCAATGAAGCAGGATATGATCCTTGTTCTGGACCTGGGCAGCCAGGAAAATCCCCGCCTGGCCCGGGAAATCCGTTCCCTGGGCGTGTACAGTGAGATCCACCCCCACGACATTACGTTGGAGCAGGTGCATGCGCTGCCCAATGTGAAGGGCATCATTGTTAACGGCGGCCCCAACCGTGTGGTAGACGGTGTGGAGATCGATGTATCCACCGAGATCTATAACTGCGAGCTGCCCGTGCTGCTGGTGGACCACAAGGGCGAGGTGGGCTGGCCCGAGGATGAGGCGGACCGGAAAGAGGCTCTGGCCAACTTCGTCTTTGGCCTGTGTCAGGCTGAGCCCAACTGGAACATGGAAAACTTCATTGCAGACCAGGTGGAGCTCATCCGCCGCCAGGTGGGAGACAAGAAAGTGCTGCTGGCGCTCAGCGGCGGCGTGGACTCCTCTGTGGTGGCCGCTCTGCTCATCAAGGCCATTGGCAAGCAGCTCACCTGTGTCCACGTCAACCACGGCCTGCTCCGTAAGGGCGAGCCGGAGCAGGTAGTCAAGGTGTTCCGGGATGAGATGGATGCCAATCTGGTCTATGTAGATGCAGTGGACCGCTTCCTGGACAAGCTGGCCGGGGTCAGTGACCCGGAGCAGAAGCGTAAGATCATTGGCGGAGAGTTTATCCGCGTCTTTGAGGAGGAGGCCCGGAAGCTGGAGGGCATTTCCTTCCTGGGTCAGGGTACCATTTACCCCGACATCATCGAGTCCGGCACCAAGACGGTCAAGGCGGTAAAGAGCCATCACAACGTGGGCGGCCTGCCTGAGGACCTGAACTTTGAACTGGTGGAGCCTCTGAAGATGCTTTTCAAGGACGAGGTGCGCGCCTGCGGCAAGGCCCTGGGCCTGCCCGACAGCATGGTCTACCGTCAGCCCTTCCCCGGCCCTGGTCTGGGTGTGCGCTGTCTGGGCGCCATTACCCGGGACCGTCTGGAGGCGGTGCGGGAGTCTGACGCTATTCTCCGGGAGGAGTTTGCCAAGAATGGCCTGGAGGGCAAGGTTTGGCAGTATTTTACCGCCATCCCCGACATCAAGAGCGTGGGCGTGCGGGATGGCGTGCGGGCCGACGAGTGGCCGGTCATCATTCGGGCGGTCAATACGGTGGACGCCATGACCGCCACCGTGGAGGATGTACCCTTTGCGCTCCTGCAGCATATTACCCAGCGCATCACCCATGAGGTAAAGGGCGTCAACCGGGTGCTTTATGATCTCACGCCGAAGCCCACGGGGACCATCGAGTGGGAGTAACTTAGAAGGCCCGAAAAAGCCTGTAATGATAGAAGTTTCCAAGGCTTGATGCCCTCTGTGGCAACAATTTTTCCTTGGCTTTTAAGAAGAGCTAACTGGTTTTAATTGGATCAGTTAGCTCTTTTTATGACTGTTTTGAGCAACACAAAGAGTTTGGAGATTAAGTTTGCGACCTGAGCTGATGATAATAAATGCCTGTCACAAAACCGTAAGAAGTTTATGGTATTCTATCGGTAACAACTCGTAGGAGGGATACCTATGGCGATTTTAATTACCAAAGATTTGTGCAAGACATACGGCAGCGGAGACAATGCCGTCCACGCGCTGAACCACGTATCCCTGACGGTGGAAGAGGGTGAGTTTGTTTCCATTGTAGGAACCTCCGGCAGCGGGAAGTCCACCTTTTTAAATTTAGTGGGTGGGCTGGACAAGCCAACCTCTGGTGAAGTGTGGGTGCGGGGGCACGACCTGGGAAAACTCAATGACGAGCAGCTCACCATCTTCCGTCGGCGAAACATCGGCTTTGTCTTTCAGAATTTCAATCTCATCCCAATGCTCAATGTGTATGAGAATATCACCTTCACCTTGGAGGCAGATGGGCTGCGGCCTGACAAGGAGTTTTTGGACGGGATCATCCATGCTCTTGGACTGGAGGAGAAGCGCTATGCCATGCCAGACCAGCTCTCTGGCGGACAGCAGCAGCGGGTGGCCATTGCCAGAGCTTTGGCCACTAAGCCGGCCATGATCCTGGCCGATGAGCCCACCGGAAACCTGGACAGCAAAACCGGGCTGGAGGTAGCCCTGCTGCTCCAAAATTCCGTGCGGAAGTTTGGACAGACCCTCATCATGATCACCCACAACGAGGAACTGGCCCAGCTGGCCGACCGCATCCTCCACATTGAGGACGGACGCATCCTGGGGAAGGAGGGGGAGCATGTTCCGCATTCATAACCGCCGTCTCTTTTGGCGGCTGGCCGGACGAAGCATTAAGGCTAACCTGGGCCGACACCTGCTCACAGCCCTGGCCGTCTTTCTCTCCACTGTGATGCTCTTCTCCATCTTTACCATCGGCGTCAACTACTTCCGCAATTTGCAGACCATGATGGACCGGCTGGACGGGGTGACCGACGCCATCCTGTACGCCCCGACCCAGGAGCAGTATGAGCAGGTCAAAGCCACCCCCGGGGTGGAGGTGGTGGGCATCCGAATGTCGCCGGGCAGTGAGACGATTCCAGGTGCGCGTGGTTTCGAGATTCCCTTACAGCACTGGTACTACGACGAGGCAGCCTGGGAATACCAGATCCTCCCCATGATCTCCGATGTGGTGGGAACCTACCCTCAGGACACACTGGAGATCATGATGTCCACGGGCACCCTCAAACGGCTGGGCATTGAAAATCCGGAGGTGGGCATGACCATCCACCTGACCCAGGATTACCAGCTAAGCGGCTGGTTTACCGACTACAAATCGGAGGACCGGGTGCTCCGCTCGGAGTCTGGAATGCGGGAGATCTATTCGGAATTCTGGGGCTGGGACAGCTGTCAGCTGGGAGTGTGCTGGTCTGAGGAAGGAACCTGGGAGGCCTTGCAGCAGATTCCACTTACAGACGCGCAATACTGGGTTTCCACGTCCCAGCGCTCCGTCGTTTCCCTAGAGCAGGTCCTTGGCCTGCTGGGATTTACGGCGCTGCTCATTCTGGTGGGCAGCTACCTGTTTGTCAGCAACATTCTGTCCCTCTCCGTCCAGCATGACATCCGATTTTACGGGATGCTGAAGACCCTGGGAACCAGTCCCCGGCAACTGCGTACCCTGGTGCGGGCAAAGGCCATACTGGCAGCCCTGGCCGGTCTGGTACCAGGCCTGTTGGCGGCGATGCTGCTCTGCCTGGAGGTGGTGCCCCGGGCTCTGGAGACATTGACCAACGACAATATGTCCGCCATGCCCCGGACGGTGGTCTTTTACCCTGTCATCTTTTTGGGCACCATTCTGTTTGTGGCGCTGACGGTGGCTCTGAGCAGCTGGAAACCGGCTCGGCTGGCGGGAAAAATCTCCCCCATGCAGGCTCTGTCCTACACCGGGCTGCCAGGGGGACGCCGTGGGAAGACAGAGCGGAGGACCGGGCTGCGCTCCATGGCCCTGCACAACGTGTTCCGGCAGAAAAAGCAGGCTCTCCGAGTTTTTGCCCCCCTCACCCTGGGGGCGGTACTTATTCTGGCGGTGAACAGCGTGTTCCACCTGGATATGCCTGAGTATGATACAAATGGCTATGACATCACTATTTTTACCTTCCGGGAAACTAACCTGGAGGAAGATGGAGATTCCGATTTTGCACCGAACCTCAATCAGGGTGCTATGGAGGCTATCACCCAACTGGACGGCATCGAAGAAATGGAGATCACCCGGATGTCCGCGCTGTATATGCAGAGTGACCCAGCGGTCCTTTGGCCCTATGCCAAGCAGTTTGCCCGGTGGGTGCGCGAAGACGACCCGGCCGCTGTGAAAGAAAAAATGGAGGCATATCAGGCCGGCGCGGGCCAATTTGAGCGCACAGAAGCGGTGACCCTGGAGCTTTCTGCCCTGGAGGAGTATAATCAGACTGCGGAGCAGCCGGTGGATTTGGATGCCTTTGCCGCTGGGGATACACTGCTGATTTACGACAGCAGCAGAGAATATGTCGACCCGCCGGAGGATTTTTCCGGCATGGTGGGTCAGACTCTGTCCATCTGCGGCCGGGACGGACAGGTCCAGTCCTTTACTATTGGCGGGGTGGTGAGCAGGGACGTTCCCCTGGCAGTTTCTCCGTCCGGTAACAATGATGTGCCGGGGATACTGGTCAGCCAGGCCGGTATGGATCGGATCAATCCGGATGCAGATATCCGGAATATCTGCATCAACGCCGAGGAGGGCCAGTTGATGACTTTGGACCAGGCTATTCAGGAGATTCTGGCTGTGGCCCCCAGTCATGTGGAGTATGTCAGCGCCGCCCAGGCCCAGGCAGACTATGCCCAGAATCAGCGGACCGTAGCCTTGGTGGGCGACGGCGTGTGCATCCTAATGGTGCTGATGGGTCTTATGAACTATGTAAATGTGATGGCCGCCTCGGTGCAGACCCGCCGACGGGAGCTGGCCATGATGGAGAGCCTGGGCATGACTCGCCGGCAGCTGCGGACCATGGTCATGTGGGAGGGAGGCATCTACGCGGTTTTGTCCTCCGTCCTGTTCCTGGCGGGCTGTGGTATTCTGTGGGCCGCCTTTTCCGATACCCATATTGATGCAGGGGTGCTGGCTTTCTCCTTTGTGTGGCCGCCCAGGCTGGTAGTGGGGCTGGTACTGGCCCTGTTGGTGCTGTGTCCCTGCATTTCCGCCCTGGCCTACCGGATCTCTTCCCGGGAACCGGTGATTCAGCGCCTGCGGGAGACCGGCTGACCTGTTTTTAGGAGGTACCTATGGCCCAGCTTTTGTTGGTAGAAGATGATGTTCTGTTGGGGCAGGCGGTGAAGTCCGCATTGGAACAGGACGGCCACGCCGTGGCGCTGGCCCACAACGCCGCCCAGGCCCAGAAGCTTTGGCAGGCCGTCCGCTTTGACTTGTGTCTGCTGGACATCCGTCTGCCCGACGGAAGCGGCCTGGACCTGTGTGCCGGGTTCCGGCAGGCACGGGACACCCCCGTCATCTTTCTCACCGCCAACGACGCCGATGAGGACGTGGTCCGGGGATTCCAAATGGGCGGTGACGACTATGTAACAAAACCCTTTGCCCCGGAGGTGCTGCGCCAGCGGGTGCTGGCTGTGCTGCGCAGAACTGGCAGCGGCGCTCAAATAATCCGCTATCAGGAACTGGAGATTGACCTGGAGCGGCAGACCGTACGCAGACAGGGGGAAACCATCCACCTCACCGCCACCGAGTGGAAGCTGCTGGAAAGGCTGGCCCGCAGCCGTGGCCGGGTGCTCACCCGGACGATGCTGTTGGAGCAGATTTGGGACGTGGAAGTAAGCTTTATAGATGAGAATACCCTCAGTGTCCATATCCGCCGCCTGCGGCAGAAGCTGGAGCCCGATCCAAAGAATCCGCGCTATGTGGTCACGGTATTTGGACTGGGCTACACCTTTGGGGAGGCAACATGAAACGATATGAGCGGCGAGCAGCCCTTTTGTGGACGATTCTGGCTGTGGCCGGGCTGGGACTGTTGATTGCGTCGCTGTGCTTGGAACAGCGCCAAATGCCATGGGTAGTGGGGCTTTTTTTGGCAGTATGCCTGGCCGTGCAGATTCTTCTCTACCGGACTGCAAGAGACAGCATGAGGGAACTGGTGGTTCAACTATCCGACCTGATCGATCAGCTGACCCAGCTTCGGCAGAATCCTGTTTTTCCGACCCTGGAGGATACCGTCCTCTCACGGCTTCAACAGCAGGTGGAGCGGCTGGCCTCTATCTGGGCGGGACTGAACCGGCAGGCAAAGCGAGAGCGGGATGAGATCCAAAGCTTGGTGTCCGACCTCAGTCATCAGCTGAAAACACCGGTGGCCACTCTGCAGATTTACGTGTCCCTTCTGTCCCAGCCTGAGCTGTCTTTGGCGCAGCGGCAGGAGTATGGAAGCAGGATGCAGCGCGCCCTGGAGCGGCTGGACTTTTTACTGGACAGCATGGTTAAGCTTTCCCGTCTGGAGTCCGGGAGCATCCGCCTTCAGCCACGGATTACTGAAGTAGAGGAACTGGTTCTCAATGCTGCACTGCAGGTGCGCCGGGCGGCAGAGAGTAAAGAAATCAATCTCTCTATCCAGCCGCCGTCCAAACCAATTGCGGTGTGCTGTGACCCAAAGTGGACGGAAGAGGCCATCTTCAACGTCCTGGACAACGCGGTCAAGTATACCCCACAAGGGGGACAGGTGGCCCTTACCGTGGAAAGCTACGAGACCTACTGCCGCATCAATATTTCCGACACTGGATGTGGAATCCTGCCTGGAGAAATCCCGAAGATCTTTCAGCGCTTCTACCGCGGCCAGAGTGTGCAGACGGTGGACGGAGTGGGCCTGGGACTTCCGTTGGCGCGGAAGGTCGTTCAGGAACAGGGGGGATGGATCAAAGTGTCGTCTGACCATAAGGGAAGTACGTTTTCCATTTTCCTGCGGCGCAGCTGACTAAGTTCTGTCTGCAGAATTTTAAGCTGTGACCGATCAGTGTTACCTATTCTTTCCAGGATAAATTAGAAAAGAGCTAACTGACAAAATAAGGTCAGTTAGCTCTTTTCTAATTTTCTTGTCTGACAGAGTGCGCAGTTCGATCCATAGATAACGGATCATATAACAATGTACTTTGATAAAATTTGATTTTAGAAATTTAATCGAATCAATCGGCTGGGACGTCCTGGAGAGCTGGAGGAGCTTTTGCCTACCACTTGGATATAGCCGTGATCCTCTAAAGCCAGGAGCAGACGGTTCATACTTCTGGGGCTGATATGCATCAATTGAGCAAATTTCTGCGGCGTGACGATATCCAGGTGGTATTGTGCCAACACCAACTTCATTTTTTGCAGTGTTGACGTATTGATTCCTGTTTGCTGGGATATGGAAAGCAAGGGCCGATCCGCATGAATAACAGGTTCTTCTTTGTTGGAGGGAGAGATGGGGCCTGCAATGCTGTTTTCATCGTAGACGATATAACAGCAGTCAATTCCGTTTTGACGGGCCTTTTGACATCCTAACTCTGCGTGGAACTTCGCTGATTGCGGAGTTTCCCCCAGACCAATTCCCATAAATACATTTTTTATTATATTTTTGTTGTGAATAGAGAAGAGCAATTCTAGGCGCGTAAAAGAGTCGGTTTCAGCCTTTAAATCTGCGGTGGTGGTAAACAAATAGCATCGGCCATCGGGATATTCCAGCACGGCAGCTTTCATTTTGGATGCAAAGATATAGATCAATTCCAGAATCTGATTTTTATTTTTGAAGCGCTGAATCAGGTTTTGATTACACACGGAATATTCTTCCAAAAAATCTGTATCGATAAGCAAAATAGCAAGGGAATTTTCTTCTTTAATGCGCAGCTGATAATTGAGCTGAATTTTGTTGATTTGTTGGATGATCGCATCAGCAGAAGGTTCAATTTTAACGCAGGGGATTCCTTTTTCCGACAGAGTTTGGGCCACAAAGGAGAGACCTGTAACGCAAAGCCCAACTTTCTTTTTGTAGTAATTTAGTTCATGAAACTGGCATACTTGCGTCAAATAATTCTCTTCTGTGACAAGAGAAGGATACTTTAAAATCGGAATATCATTTTTTTGATAGCCGATTTCACGATATGTCTCATAGACGATGCTCTCTTCGTAGCAGTCCAGGCTGATTTTGCATATATTGATGCCATTTTGCCGATTTGCTTTTAAGAGAGTGCTCAGAAAAGAAATTTTATTTCTGGGAAGATATTCCCAAATGACAGAACGAGTAAGGTTTTGACTGGCATACAGGTAAGGGGTCATTCCGGTAAAAAGAATGGCGTCAAAATTGCGCTCGCTTTTCTCCAAAAACGGGAGTACCTCGTGGTAATCGGTGTAGGGCACATAGACTGCCTCAAGGTAACAGTGCATCTCGGATAGAATTTCTTGGACATAATTCAGGCTTTTTTGTGGTCCGAGGATGGCAAGTCTGATCATATGTAATCTCCCTTTGTTTCCAAAAGCGATATTCTGAATGTTTAAAATATTATACCACAAAGTTTTTGGGTCATCACCATGCTAGACTTTTTTTAAGCAAAGTCCGGCCGGACGAGGAAATTAAAAAAGGTGGGAAATATCGTGGGAATTGATCGAGAGCAGTGTATCAAGCAGGTCAATCAATACATTGATGCGCACAGAGAAGACATGATGCAATTCTGGAAAGAGTTGGTGTCTATCGAGAGCGGAAACGAGTCTCAGAAAGAAGGCGTAGATGAGATTTGTTCCAAGATCGCGGAAGAACTCAGAGGCTGCGGCGCTGAAACTCAAACGATCCAGATGGAGAAAAAGGGAAATTTCCTTCTGGCTGACTGGGGAAAAGGCCGGGAGAAGAAGCCGGTTTTGTTCATTGGGCATATGGATACCGTGTTCAAGGAGGGGGCTGCCAAGCAGAATCCGTTTCGGGTAGATGAGGATGGAAATGCTCATGGGCCTGGTGTTTTGGATATGAAAGCGGGCCTGACCATCGCGGTGTTTATTGTTAAGGCGCTGAACGATGCTGGCTATAATGAGCGGCCGGTCAAAATTGCCTTTGCCGGAGATGAAGAAAACGGACACAGAGAGTCTGGCGCCGCGGCAGTCATGCTGGAGGCATGTGAGGGCGTGGCCGCTGCCTTCAACTTTGAGACAGGCTACCTGGACGATGGCTTGGTAGTGGGAAGAAAGGGCTCTTTCCGCATGACAGTGGAGGTTCAGGGCGTGGTCTCCCACTCCGGCAATGCACCGGAAAAGGGACGCAATGCCATCCTGGAGATGTCTCATAAAATCATTGAGCTTCAGAATTTAAACGACTATGAGCATGGCACATCCCTGAATGTGGGCCTTATTACCGGCGGAACCGTTGTGAATGCTGTGCCGGATCACTGCGAAATTAAAATTGACATCCGCTTTACACAGAAAGAGCGTTTGGATCAGCTGCTGGAGAAGATCGATGAGATCCTGGCTAAGACTTATGTGGACGGAACTAAAACCATTGTCCATAAGACTGTTCCCAGCGCAGTAATGGAGGATTCTGAGCCGGTGATGGCGCTGTTCCACCATATTGAGAAGACTGCAGAACTTACAGGGTATGGAAAAGTAAAGCCCATTAAAGTGGGCGGCTGGTCCGATTCCAGCTTGGTGGCATCCAAGGGCATCCCTGTGGTATGCGGCCTGGGAGCAAGAGGAAAAGGAAACCATTCTCCGGAAGAATTTGCTGTGGTAGAGTCGGTGTTTGAACGCGCCAAACTGATCGCTGCTTCGGTCATTCTTTTGGATAAAGACTTGGTATAAAGAGGTAGTGTCATGGAAGAGAGAAAGAATAAAGTAACCATCAAGGGATGGATCTCACTGATTATTCTGGTCATGATCCTCTCTGGTGCCTTTAAAGATGTGGCTGGTCCCTTGGCGGCCTTTGACATCAACAATCTGATGGGCAAATTTGGAACCATTGTGGACGGTATTGATTTTACGGGCAAAAACGGTTCTGGTGTTCGTGATGGCTTTATCGCAGGTCTGGTACTGGTTCCCAGTGTTATGTTCAGTACTGCCTTGGTGGGCGCGGCTCAGAGCTTGGGTGCTATGAATGCAGCCGGTATTATTTTAAAGCCGATTCTCAAGCCGCTGGTTGGTATTCCTGGAGAGGCAGGACTGGCCTTTGTTAGTTCTTTTACCGGATCTGACGTAGCCGCAGTGCTCACAAGAGATTTGTACGACCAAGGCTATATTACAGATGATGAGCGAACGATTTTTGTTGCATACCAATATGTAGCATCTGCTCCAGTCAACAATACAATCAATGGCGGTGCACCGCTGCTGGCAATTTCTCTTCTGGCCTTTGGACCAATTTTCCTGATTGAATTTGTGTCTAAAATTCTGGGGGCAAATATTGTGCGGTTTGTCCTGTATCTTAGCAGCAAAAAGAAAAAGCGGGAGGAAGTTTAATTATGGCTGAAGTGAAAGAAAAAGCGGTGGAACAGAAGAAGTCCATCATCGAGACTTTCCTGGCTTGCTGTAAGAAAGGCTTTTACACCGGAGTAGAGCAGATTATACCGGCTATGATCCTGGGATACGCTCTGGTTCAGGTTTTGAAGCTGACCGGTATTATGGATATCCTGGCTACTATTTGTCAACCGGTTATGGCAATTTTCGGACTTCCCGGCGATGCAATTGTGGTCCTGATTTCGGCGTTCTTTGCAAAAGCTTCTGGCTGTGCTACGGCTGCTCTGTTGGTAAGCAACGACGTCATTACATTGGCCCAGGCAACCATTCTTTTTCCCGCCTGTATTCTGATGGGAACACTCATTGGTCACTATGTGCGGATTGTTATTGTTACTGGAGCAAATAAAAAGTGGCATCCGCTGCTTTTGATGAGCCCCCTCATTGATGCGGCTTTCGCTATGTTTGTTACAAGAATTATCCTAATGGCACTTGGACTGGCTTGAATGAAACCGGGGTGCTCTCTCAGGCCAGCGTAGCTTTGCGCTGGCCTGAGTACCTTAGGCAGTCAGGTGAAAAATGGAAGATTGGGGGGATACTATGCTGGGAAAGAAAAGAAACTGGTTCTTTTCATTTATAAATGGAATAGAAAAAGTGGGGAATCATATCCCGCAGCCATTTTTCTTGTTCATGGTCTTGTGTGGGATCGTCCTGGCGCTGTCCTTTATTTTTGGGACAATGGGGATGTCTGTCACGTATCTGGCGGCAGAAGAAAACGGAAATGGCTTAGTTGAAAAGACTGTCTTTGTAGAAAACCTGCTGCAAAGAGGCTACCTGCAAAATTTAATATGTAATTTTGTGGAGATATATGTAACCTTTTCGCCCTTAGGGCTTGTTATGGTTATGATGATCGCGGTGGGATTTTTACAGGAGACCGGATTTTTTGATGCGTTAATGAAGAAAACGCTGATGAACGCACCGGCTTATCTGGTAACGTTTATTTTGGGAATTGTCGGGGTGTGCGCGAATATCGCATCAAATGCAGGCATTGTTTTTGCGGCCACCATTGGCGCAGCACTGTTTGCCGCTCTGGGCAGAAACCCAATTCTTGGTGCGGTTGCTGGATACTGCGCCGGACATGGAGGATTCAGCGCCAATCTTATCATCAGTGGGACAGACACGCTGCTGGGTGGAATTACAGAGTCTGCAGCCAAGAGCATGAATATTCCCTTTATTAATCAGCCTATGATCAATTACTTTTTCATGGTTGCAGCCACACTTGTGATTGCATTCTGTGTAACTGTAGTGACCGAATTGATTTTGCCTAAGTATGTAAAAACAGGGTGGTCGTATAAAACGGACAGTCAGGACATTCGGACAGAAATGTTGTCTGCCTCCGAGGAGAAGGGGTTGAAGCGGAGCGGCATCGCTTTTTTACTCTGTGTAGCAGGGATTCTGTGGTGTGTGATTCCGTCAGATGGATTCCTGAGAAATGATAATGGAACGCTGCTGCCCAATTCTCCATTCACAGACGGTTTGGTGTTCGTGCTTTTTATCGTTTTTGTTGTAGTGGCAGTTGTATACGGAAAGAGTGCCGGGGTGCTGAAGAAAAATTCCGACATTCCGAAGTTTATGGAAAAAGGTCTAAAAGGCTCGCTGTCTTTTTTGATTGTTTCACTGCCCGCCGCATATTTTATCCAGTTTTTTAATGACAGTAAGCTAGCTACCATTCTGGCTGTGACAGGCGGAAAGTTGCTGCAGAAAATGAACCTTTCTGGAATTCCCCTGGCAATTGCATTTGTGTTGCTGGTCAGCCTGTTGAATATGTTTATGACCAGCGGGTCAGCGAAGTGGCTGATCTTAGCCCCCATTTTTGTCCCTATGTTTTCAGTCGTTAATTTTTCCCCTGCGTTTACCCAGCTCCTATATCGGATTGGTGACTCGGTGACAAATCCTATTTCCCCGGTAAACTTTTTTCTTCCGGTCATTATTGGACTTATGGAGCAATATCGAGGAAAGAATGAGCCGGAAGTCAGGCTCGGCACACTGTTTTCTATGACAGTGCCGTATAGTATATCGTTTCTGATAGCTTTGATAGTACTTTTGGTTGGATGGATGATTCTTGGACTGCCTATTGGACCTGGAACGTCTATTCTGCTGTAAAGACAGTTTTGCCAAAATACATTGGGTGACTTATTTCAGCGGCATGCTAACAGATGCAAATTCCCTCCCTAAAACAAAAGAGCTGACAGGATTTAACCTGTCAGCTCTTTTGTTTCATTTTCAGAGAGAAGTATTGGAATTCTGGCAGCTTGCTTTCAATTTGGAATAGTATCCGTCTGAATACGTGATATAGATAATGCCCCCTGCCACATAAGCGATGGCCGTCAGAGCAAATCCAGTGGTCAGACCCACAGATTCCTGCATAAAGCCCATTAGGAGAGAGCCAATTCCAATTCCGATGTCGTAAGAAAGCATATAAGTGGAATTGGCGGCACCGCGTTTTGGACCGGGGGTGGTTCCAGTGACAAAGGATTGGAAAAGAGGCTGCAGGATCCCATAACCAAGGCCAAAAAAGAATCCGGATGCCAGCAGATGAATTCCGGTTGTGAGGAAAAGGAAACTGACCATAGTAAGGATCAGTACCACCAGGCTGGTATAGACTAAGAGACGATGCTTGCCGGCGTCAATCGCCTTTTGGGTGGAAAGCTTGGAAAGTAGCATACCTGCCACCAGGCAGACATAAAAATAGGGCAGATGCCCCATAACATCCTTTTCCTGAGCCAGAATGGAGCAGTAGGCAATGACCGCGCCGTAGGGGATCATCAGAAACATCATGTTAAACATAAAAGGGAGCGCAGGACCGTAGATAGACTCTTTCAGAGAAAATGGTTTCCGCTGAGTCTTGGGGTATTTTATCCTGCAACAGGAGACACAGATCAGAGCAGCCACAGTAATGCCAAAGATGGTTAGAAAGGACGCTTTGCTGTTCATATTATTTTGGACCTGAAGTCCTACAAAAGGGCCAACTGCCATGCCGATGGATACCGTGAAAGCAAATCGGCTGATGCCCTCTGTGATTTTGGAGACGGGGAGGACGTCGCCGGCCAGAGTCATGGTAGCAGATCCGCATACCGAGTACACAACTCCCATATAGAGGCGAACCACAATCAGGAGAGCAAATACTGGAAACGCAATAAATGCGGGAAAAGACAGACAAAACAGAGCCAGAAACAGCAGATATACGTGATAGCGGTTGAAATTATCCAGCAGGTAGCCCGCCACCGGCCGGAACAGAACCGTAGATACCGACATAGCAGTGAGCACAATACCTACCTTTGAACCGGTAATACCAATTTCCTGACAATATACCGGGATGATAGGAATGGATGCGTAAAAAGCGGCTAAAACCAAAAGATTGGTGATAAAGAGGAGAATAAATCTCCGATTCCATATTTTTTCCGTTGTTCTCATTCAGGCAAGACTCCTTTGTTTCATTAAACTAAATGGTGGCACATGCCACTATATTTAAAATAACATGACGCAGGGGGCGGCGTCAATATCTGGTTGCACGTGCCACCAAAAAAGGGTATAATGAAAACACGCTTTATACAAAGGAGGGTGTGGGCATGGACTATGTGGCAGAGGGGCCGTTTAAGTCGATTTCCATTCTGTATCGAAAGTCCCATATCTGGCTGAATAACAACTGTGCATCGTATGATCTTTCTGCGGCGCAGGCCGTAGTAATCCTGATTATCTGCGATTATCGGTCCCTGACCCAGGATGATATCACCAAGCGGCTGTCTCTGGATAAAAGTGTCATTGCCAAGACGGTGAACAAGCTGGAGGAGCGGGGCTACCTGGTTCGCACCACCAATGCCAAAGACAAACGGACCTATGATATTTCTCCGACGGAAAAGGCGTGGGAGATCTATCCATTTATCAAGGAGCAGGTCGAGGCATGTTTTCAGCGTATGACCCACACCATGACGGATCAGGAGCGGGAAGAATTCAGACGTCTGCTGCAGCTGGCGGCAGAGGCGTCCATCGCTCTGGATGAGGAGTAATGGAGCGTGTGTTTTGCTTGCCCTTTCTCAAAACTGCCGGTATAATGGTATTAGTTTGAGAAAGAAGGAGGAAAACCATGTTTTCTGACTATAAAAGTAAGTTTGTCTCTCCCCAGGAGGCGGCCCGGCTGGCAGTGCACAGCGGCGACTGGGTGGACTACGGCTTTGGCGGCGGTTTTCCGGAGCTGATGGACCGGGCTCTGGCGGAGCGGCGGGACGAGCTGACCGACGTAAAGATCCGGGGCGGTCTGGTGATCCGTCCTCGTATTGAAGTGGTGGAGCGGGATCCGGAGCAGAAGGCCTTCCACTACTACAGCTGGCACATCGGCGACTATGAGCGCAAGCTGCAGAGCCGTGGGTTGTGTACCTTTATGCCTATGCTTCTGCGCTATCTGCCCCAGTTTTACCGCCATCACATCCGGGTAGATGTGGCCTTTGTACCGGTGTCCAAGCCCGATGAAAAGGGCTATTGCGGACTGGGTATCTCCAACTACGCCTGGCGCACCATCTTTGAGGTTGCCCGCACGGTGGTTTTTGAGATCAACGAGCATCTGCCCACCCTCCAGGGGGTGGACGGCTCTCACAGGGTCCACCTGTCTGAGGCCGACTACATCGTGGAAGGGGAGCACGAGCCTCTGCCCACCCGCTCCTACAAGGAGCCCACCGAGGTGGACATCCAGATTGCCAAGCGGGTAGTCGAGGAGATCCCCAACGGAGCGGTACTGTCTCTGGGGGTGGGCGGCGTGCCCTTTACCGTGGCCCAGATGCTGGCCCAGTCCGATTTGAAGGACCTGGGCTGTCATACCGGCACCATCAGCGACGCCTTCCTTACCCTGTACCGGGCGGGCAAGTTGACCAATGCCTGCAAGGAGGTGGACCGGGGTTACGCTACCTGGAACCTGGCCATGGGTTCCCAGGAGCTCTACGACTGGCTGAAGGAGGAGCCCCAGCTCTTCCGTCCCGCCGATGTGGACTATGTACACGATCCTCACCGTATGGGAGACATGTCCAATTTCATCAGCATCAACGGCGGAGTGCAATTGGATCTGATGGGTCAGGAAAACGCGGAATCGGCGGGTACCCGTCAGCTCTCCGGCACCGGCGGCCAGCTGGACTTCTTGGAGGGAGCGTTCCGATCTCCCGGCGGAAAGGGATTTATCTGCATGAACTCCGCCCGTAAGACCAAGGACGGGACCCTGAAGTCCAATATCGTTCCCTTCATTCCGGCGGGCAGTACTGTGTCCGCTCCCCGGGGGATGATCCAGTATGTGGCTACGGAGTACGGCGTGGTCAAGCTGTCTGGCCTGTCCCTGCCTGAGCGGGCCCAGGCTATGATTTCGGTGGCCCATCCCCAGTTCCGCGCGGAGCTGGAGGCCTACGCAAAAGAAAATTTCCGATAAAGGATAAGAAAAAGGACGGAAGCCTATGGCTTCCGTCCTTACATTTTATCGCTTTTTGCGACCCTTGGTGCCCTTTGTCACCGGGGGCTTGGGCTTGGCCCAGCCCGCCTTGCGCTTGGGAGTGCTGGGAGCGTTCTTCTTTTCTGCGGTGTGTCGTCCGTCAAAGCGCTCCTTTCTGGGATCGCCGGGGGCTTTCCTTCTGCCTTGGGAAGCACTTCCGCCCTTTCCCTTGGCGGCAGGACGGCTGTCCTTGCTGCCCTGTGCCCCGTAGGACTGTCCCTTGCCGGGGCAGATGAGGCAGTGCTTGCCGTAGCCGATCAGGTCATCCCGGCCCGCCTTGTGGAGGGCCTCCAACACCAGAGCACGGTTCTGAGGCTTGCGCCACTGCATGAGAGCCCGCTGGAGGGCCTTGTCATGGGGTGTCTTGGGGACAAACACCGGCTTCATGGTCCGTGGATCCAGGCCGGTGTACCACATGCAGGTGGCCAGGGTGCCGGGAGTGGGATAAAAGTCCTGGACCTGCTCGGGCATATGGCCCTGCTTGTTGAGCCACTCGGCCAGCTGGACCGCATCTTCCAGGGTGCAGCCGGGATGGGAGGAGATGAGGTAGGGGACCAGATACTGGTCCTTCCCGTAGCGGCGGTTCAGCTTAAAGTACTTCTCCCGGAATTTTTCGTAGACCTCGATATGGGGTTTGCCCATGTAGTCCAGAGTGTGGGCCACACAATGTTCCGGAGCTACTTTCAGCTGGCCGGAGATGTGATGCTGAATGAGGTCGGTGAAAAACTCTCCGCTGGGGTCCTTCATCAGATAGTCAAAGCGGATGCCCGACCGGATAAATACTTTCTTTACCTTGGGAATCTCCCGCAGCTTGCGCAGCAGCATCATGTAGTCGGTGTGGTCGGCGTCCAGGTTAGGGCAGGCCTCGGGAGCCAGACAGGCCCGATTTTTGCACATGCCGTGCTTGAGCTGTTTCTGACAGGAAGGACGGCGGAAGGTGGCAGAGGGACCGCCCACGTCGTGGATATAGCCCTTGAAGCCGGGGTGCTCGGTCAGGGCCTTTACCTCCCGGATGACGCTCTGGTGGCTGCGGCAGGAGATGACTCGCCCCTGGTGGAAGGCCAGAGAGCAGAAGTTGCAAGCGCCAAAGCAGCCACGATTGTGGGTCACCGAGAAGCGAACCTCTTCAATCGCGGGCACGCCGCCCATCTCATTGTACATGGGATGGGGCTCTCGGACATAGGGCAGCTCGGCTACTTCGTCCATCTCCGGCGTGGTAAGAGGCCGGGCGGGCGGGTTGACCAGCAGGAACTGGCGGCCGTGCTTTTGCAGGATGGCCTTGCCTACGAAGGGATCGTGCTCGTTGTACTCTACCATATTGGCCCGGGCATAGGCCTCCTTGCTGGAGGATACCTCCTCAAAAGAGGGGACTTCCACCCAGGGGTAGGCGCACACACCGGGATGGGCGGCGGCCACGCAGGTGCCCCGCACATCGGTGATTTCCTCCACAGGAGTGCCGCTGGCCAGCCGGGAGATGATCTCCTTGGAGGCCAGCTCGCCCATGCCATAGGTGAGGATGTTTGCCTGCGCGTCAAAGAGAATGGAGCGGCGCACCTTGTCCTCCCAGTAGTCGTAGTGGGCAAAGCGGCGCAGGGAGGCCTCCAGGCCGCCGATGATGATGGGAATGTCGCCAAAGGCTTCCCGCACCCGGTTGGAGTAGACCACCGTGGCGTGGTCGGGACGCAGTCCGGCTTTCCGACCGGGAGAGTAGGCGTCGTCGTGACGGCGTTTCCGGGCGGCGGTATAGTGGGCCACCATGGAGTCCAGATTGCCCGCCGAGATCATCACCGCCAGCCGGGGACGCCCAAGAGCCTGGAAGGGGGCGGCGCTGTGCCAGTCGGGCTGGGCGAGAATGGCCACCCGGTAGCCCTCTGCCTCCAGCACCCGGCCAATAATCGTGGGGCCGAAGGAGGGGTGGTCCACGTAGGCGTCGCCGGTGATGAGCAGCACATCGTAGCTGTCCCAGCCCCGGCGGTCCATATCCTCCCGGCTTACAGGTAAAAATAGGTCGCGGTCAAATCCCATAGGGAAACCTCTCTTCCTTAGTATAAAATGCGGGACACTGGGTGTCCCGCAGCAAAGCAGTTATTCTGCCACATTTGGAATATCGGGGCGGCAGATGGGCTTTTCCAACACGTCCAGGGGGAACCATTCGCCCTCTTCCACGCCGATCTTGTGGAAACCGTATTTATCATAGAAATGCTGAGCGTGATCGTTATTCAGTGCACAGCGCAGACGCAGACCCTGGCGGCCCTCCTTGCGGAAGATGGATACAGCGTGTCCCAGCAGCTGCACGCCCAGCCCGCGGTTGCGGAACTCGGGAGCCATGTAGCACAGGGGGATGTAACCCGCTCCGTCCGAGCGGAAGCGCTCCAGATCCAGCTGGATCATGCCGGCAAATTGGTCTCCGGCCATAGCCACGGATACGCCCCAGGGGGACATTTCCAAATCACGCCGGGCGACTTCCCAGAAGCCGGGACCGTCAAAGGGCAGCTCGGTACCGTGGACGGTGATCCAGGTGTCACGCCGGGCGGCGAGATAGAGCTCCTGTTCCTTTTCCGGGTCCAGGGGGCGGAACCAAAGGTTTACGTCCTCCGCCTTCTGGCCGCCCTTGCGCCACCAGGACTGGCGGGCCAGCGTGGAGATGGACTCATCCAGATGGGAGTTGTCGCCCTCATAGACGATATGGAAGGCGTTTCCGTCCCAGGCCAGGCAGGTAACGGCGGTGTTGTCAAAGTGAGGCAGGTCCTTCCACTGCTCAGGTTCTGTTCCTTTGACCTTGCCTAAAAACTGCCGGATAGCAGTGCCGTGGCTGAAGAGAGCCACATTCTGGTCGGGGTGCTTTTGGGCGATGGAGCGGATGGCTTCATAGACCCGGTCTCCCAGCGGGCCGAAGCCCTCTCCGCCGCCAGGAGCCTGGAAGCTGGGATCGGTATGGTTGAACAGAGCCAGCTGTTCTCCCTGGAAGTGGCGCACTTCGCCCCAGGTGCGGTCCTCCCAGTCGCCCATGTGGATCTCTCGCAGTCCGGGGTGCAGGTGGAGAGGAAGACCTTTGGGGAGATATACAGCCCCTGCGGTGAGCTGGGTGCGGATGAGGTCGCTGGAGTAGACCGCGTCAATGGGAACCGAGTCAAACCGCTGCTGAAGCGCCTGAATCTGACGCTCTCCATTTTTCGTGATCAGAGAATCGTACCAACCGTGGATGCGGCGATAGAGGTTTCCCTCTGCCTCCGCATGACGAATCAGGTAAATTGTTGTCATATCATTCCAGTCCTTTGCATAAGAGATCAGCCGTGGGACTTCATTTCAAAGTGGATCAGCAGAGACAGCAGCGCCCGCAGCAAGACCACCGCCCCCAGGACAACCAGTTCGTTCAGATCCCGCACCAGCACGGTTTTCAGGATCTCTGCCGCCATTTTAAATTCCAGACTGGTGGCCAGTCCGTTGGCCAGGTCAAATTTTACGTCCAGCGGGACGTGGGTGACCAGGCCTTTGCAGTAGTTCCAGAAGGCGCGCACAGCGGAAACAGCCACTACAAAGATGCCCATCAGCTCACAGATGGAGATGATCGGGGGCAGAAGCATGGCGATCAATTCTTCCAGCATGGCAACCTCCTAAAAGATTATAACATATCGTCGCGCAGGCACTCATAGACCAGGGAGGAGAAGGAGGAGGCCGCGCCCCAGTCGAAACGGAACAGCCCCTCGCCTCCGCCGCCGCCAATGCAGTGCACCCGGGTGGGGCCGGAGAGATTATCGATGGTAACCGTGAGGGTCAGACGATTGCCTGCCCGCCAGTAGTGCTTTTCATAGACGGCCACGATGCAATACTGCTCTCCCTGGCCCTGGATCACATAGTGATCAAGAAGTTCTCCGGTGATGCTTCCGTCCACCACAGCGGAGTGGATCTTTTTGGCGGTCTCTTCCATAGACAAGGAGACCAAAAAGGTGTTTTCGTCCATCGAAAAGCCCTCCTTCCCTTACCAGGGCTGAACGCCTCCGGTGAGCTGAGCCACACGCTCCAGACCCTGCAGGGAGGCAATATCGGCCAGCTCATCCCGAACCTTGATGGGAGCGAACGGATCGGCAAACATGGCGGTGCCTACGGCAACCGCGGTGGCTCCGGCCAGCATCAGCTGAGCCGCATCCTCGCCGCGGCTTACGCCGCCCATGCCAAGGATGGGAATCTTCACCGCCTGGGCAACCTCCCAGACCATCCGCACTGCCACAGGCAGGACGGCGGGACCGGACATGCCGCCGGTGTTCATCTTCAAAATGGGACGGTGGGTATTCACATCGATACGCATGCCGCGCAGAGTATTGATGAGGGACACGGCGTCAGCGCCGCCGTCCTCCACCGCCCGGGCAATCTCGGTAATGTCGGTGACATTGGGGGAGAGCTTCACCATGACGGGCACTTTGCCTGCATGGGCCTTAGCCACCTGGGTGACTTCAGCGGCCAGCTCAGGGCGGGTGCCGTAGGCCAGGCCACCTGCTTTTACGTTGGGGCAGGAGATGTTGACCTCAATCATATCCACCCCAGCTTCCGAGAGCTTTTCACACATGATGCCGTATTCCTCGGGGGTGTTACCAGAAATGTTGGCGATGACCTTCACGTCATACTGGCGCAGGAAGGGCAGCTCTTCCGCAATAAAGGCGTCTACCCCGGGATTTTGCAGGCCCACGGAGTTTAGGATGCCCATAGGGGTCTCTGCAATACGGGGGGCAGGATTTCCCTCACGGCGGTGGAGGGTCAGTCCCTTGGCACAGATACCGCCGATCTCGCTCAGGTCATAAAACTGGCCGTACTCCCGGCCAAAACCGTAGGTGCCGGAGGCTACACAGATGGGGTTTTTCATGGTCATCCCGGCCAGGGTGACGCTCATATCCACATTAGGCATTCCAGTCCACCTCCTTGGAGTCAAAGACGGGGCCGTCTTTGCACACGTGCTTGCGGGAGCCATCGGCCATATCGCAGGCGCACACCAAGCAGGCGCCCACGCCGCAGCCCATGCGCTCCTCCATGGATACCTGGCAGGGAACGCCGAACTCCTCGGCCACCTTGGCTACGTTGCGCAGCATGGGCTTGGGACCGCAGGCCAGCACAGCGTCATAGTTGTTGTTCTCGCTCAGCTCCTGGCGCACCAGGGCATCCACAAAGCCGTGGTGACCCATGGAGCCATCGTCGGTAGCTACCAGCACCTTGGCGCATTCGTCCTCAAAACAATTGGTCAGGATGATCTTGTCCTGAGAGCGGCCGCCCAGAATGGCGGTGGATTTTCCACTGGTATACTGAGCACAGCCCAGCATGGGAGGGATACCGATGCCGCCGCCCACCAGCAGATAGCGGCCCTCGGGCTTCATGGTAAAGCCGTTGCCAGCCAGTCCCAGCACGTCCAGGCTGTGGCCAACGGGGCGGCCCGCCAGCCACTGGGTGCCTTCGCCCCGGACCTCAAAGACGATGGTCAGAAGGTCCTGAGGCTCATCCTCCTGGCAGGAGCACACGGAAATGGGACGGCGCAGAAGCAGTCCCTCACCGCACTTGACATGGACAAACTGGCCGGGGGCCTTGAAGGAGGTGCGGACCATGTCGCCGCACTCCAGCGTCATATAGATGGCGTCTCCCATCTGCTCTTTGGAGACGATTTTACATTTGCGTTCTACTTTCATCGTGTCACACCTTTGTCTGACTGTTATTTTTCCCAGGGGGGTTTGCCCCCATGCCGGCTAGTATCTGGCCGGGAGAAGGGTTCCTCCTGGTCAGCGGCCTCAGGTCGGGGGGGATTGTCCTTGATCTCGGGCAAATCCGGTGGCTGGGGGATGTAGAATTCCGCCTTGCCACACCGGGCGCACCGGATGACCTCCACCTCCAGCCAGACGGGGGAGAGGATATCTTGAACCGTTGGGTGCAGATGAAACCGCTTGTCCCCGTACCGCTCCATGGGTCCGCCGCACCTCAGGCAGGTCTTGTCCGCGCTGATGGCCTGCCGGGCCCGCTCCAGCCGGGAGCGCTCTTCCTCCAGCCAAGCCTCATCCTGTTTTAGCCAGGCCTGAAGTTCCTGGGGATTGGGCGCCCGGCCGGTAGCCAGGGCTTTGACTGCCCGCTCCTTGGGGGAAAGAGGGGAGAGCTGATCGTAACAGGCGGAGCACACGGACAGGTCCGAGTCGCCGCACTGGATCAGACAGCCACCGAACAGACCAAATTCCTTGCCGCAGAAAATGCACCGTTTTGCCATGGCTCTCCCTCCTTATTTTTCCCAGGGGGCTTTCTCTTCTTTCTGCCAGGGGAAGCGGAAACTGCGTTTTTCATCGGACTGGGCCGGGATCGTCTCCGGAGCGGCCTGGGAGGCTTGCTCCTTTAGCTCGCTTTTCTGTGTGGAAGAAGGGGGGACAAACCCGGCGGTATAAAGCTCCACCTTACCGCACTGAGGACAGGCATACAGATCCACCTCGTACTGGTCGGCCAGAAGGGTCATCAATCCGCCGCCGCCATCCGCGCCGATGGAGAAGTGTTCCAGCTTGCGTTCCAGTATGGCGCCGCAGGCCGGGCAGACCTTTCCGGTATTCACATTTGCTTGTACCGTGTCTGCCCTCTGTAAATAGGGGGAGGCCAGGATCTGCTGTTCCAGGTCCTGCCGTTCTCCGGGGGATGCTTTGCTCATTCGGACGTCACAGGCACTGCACAAAACCTGCTTGCTGCCGTGAAAATCCAAATCGATCTGATCGAGCAGTCCAACTTTTTTACCGCAGAGCACACAGTAAGCCATAGAATCCCCTCCTTATGCAGAGTCAACGAATCCACTGTTACGAACCGGACGAGGATGTTTCTGCCGGGGCCATGGCCCCAGCAGGAATTTTATATTATTCTACGGTCACAAACTGAGCAATGTCGTCCCGCATAGCAATAGCGGCGTTCCGGGCCGCCTCCTTGAAGTCGTGACCGTCGCCGCCGGTCTTCTTCCAGGCGCACATAATGCCGCGGGAGGAGTTGACGATGGCGCCGTGGCCCTTCTCGTTGAAGGCGTACTTCACGTCGGCCGCGGTACCGCCCTGAGCACCATAACCAGGGACCAAGAAGAAAGTATGAGGGAGTCGGGCGCGTAAATCCTGGATCTGCTGGGGATAGGTGGCGCCGGTGACGGCACCGGCCATGGTAAAGCCGTACTTGCCCTCGGTGCCGGCGGCGATCTGCTCGTTGAGCTCGCCCATCACTTCATAGATGGTGCGACCGTCGGCGGCCTTCACGTCCTGAAGCTCGCCGGAGCCGGGGTTGGAGGTCTTCACCAGTACGAAGGCACACTTGTCCTCGCCCTTGGCGGCCTCCAGGAAGGGCTTGATGGAGTCGGAGCCCATGTAGCCGTTGAGGGTGACACAGTCAGCGTCAAAGGACTTGAACACCTGACCCTCGATGGGAGCACCGGAGAGCCAGCCTTCCGCGTAGGCGGTGGCGGTAGAGCCGATGTCGCCACGCTTGATGTCGGCAATGACAAACAGACCCTTCTCCTTGGCATAGCGGATGGTGCGCTCCAGCATCTCCATGCCCTGCCAGCCCAGGTTCTCATAGTAGGCGCTCTGGGGCTTAACAGCGGGGACAATGTCGCACAGGGCGTCAATGAGGCCCACATTGAACTGCCAGATGGCCTCCACGGCCCCCTTCAGGCCCACGCCATACTTCTCAAAGGCTTCCTTGCGGATATACTCGGGGACATACTCGATGCGGGCGTCCAGCCCGGCCACGGTGGGGTTTTTCTTCTCGCGGATCTTCTCCTGCAGCACGTCAAAAGACATGGTTGATCTTCCCTTCTCTTTTTAAAATCGAATTCTGCCAGCGGCAGTTTCTATCTGCTTCAGCGGTCCTGATAAATCACATTTCCGCCTACAATGGTGTACTTTACCTTACCCTTGACCTCCCGTCCGGCAAAGGGGGTGTTCCGAGCCTTGGAGGCAAACTGCTCCGGGTCAATGGTCCAGACCTCTTCGGGGTCAAAAATAGTGATGTCGGCGTCGCTGCCCAGGGACAGGCGGCCCTTGGAACTCAGACGCAGAATGGAGGCGGGAGTGTAGGTCATGCGCTTGATGATCTCGGGCAGCTTCATCTTGCCCGTGTGGTAGAGCTCGGTAAGGGTGATGGCCAGAGAGGTCTCCAGACCCACCATACCGCTGGGCGCCCGGGTGAGGGGGCGGGATTTCTCCTCGGCGGAGTGAGGCGCATGGTCGGTGGCGATGGCGTCGATGGTGCCGTCCTTCAGACCGGCAATGATCCCCTTGATGTCCTTAGCGGTGCGCAGGGGAGGATTGACCCGGGCCATGGAGCCCTGAGTGAGGATCTCATCCTCCGTGAGGGTGAAGTACTGGGGGCAGGTCTCACAGGTGATGGCAACGCCCCGCTTTTTCATCCGGCGGATGATATCCACGCTCTTGGCAGTAGATACATGGCAGATGTGGACGTGGGCGCCGGTCTCTTCGGCCAGCATGGCGTCCCGCATGACCATGATCTCTTCGGCGATGGCGGGCCGACCCTCCAGCCACAGCTGGCGGGATACGCTGCCCTCATTGACCGCACGGCCTTCCACCATGGTGGTGTCCTCGCAGTGGCACAGTACCGGCATCTCCAGACGCTTGGCGTGGATCATCACATCCCGCATCAGGTTTGCGTTGTCCACATTGCAGCCGTCATCAGACAGAGCGATCGCGCCCGCCTTTTTCAGGGCGTCGGCATCCGAAGGCTCCTCGCCACGCATGCCCATGGAGACGGCGGCGATGGGGTAGACGTGCACGCCGTTGGCCTGAGCAGCCTTGTCTTTGACATAGCGGACCTGCTCCGGAGTGTCCACCACCGGATCGGTGTTGGCCATGCAGGCCACCGAAGTAACGCCGCCGTGAGCGGCGGCGGCAGTACCGGTAAAAATGTCCTCTTTGTAGGTGAGGCCGGGGTCACGCAGATGTACGTGCATGTCCACCAGACCGGGGCACACCACAAGACCGTCCGCATCGATTACCTGGTCAGCCTCTTGACGAATATCCTTTTCCAGCTGGACCACTTTTCCGTTTTCGATATACAGGTCCTGAATGGATACGGTGCCGCTTACCGGGTCCACGACTCGTCCGTGTTTGATCAGAAGTTTCATAATAAAGAATCCTCCAAAGGGTAGGGCAAATGCCCAATGCAGTTTTCGAAAAACGCGCAGGAATGCGCGTACATACTCAAACTAAATTATAGCGGAATCCACAGGATTTAGCAACGCATTTTTCCCCGAAACCGGAAAGAATAACAATGCGCGCCAAACAAGCCGTTTTGGTGCGGGAAAGGACGTGAAGAAGCGATGAACGGATGCGGATATGGAAAGTTTTTTCTGGGCATGACCATGGGCATGGCGGCTGGCGCCGCTATGGGCATGACCATGGCTCCCTCTCGCCGTGAGATGCGGCGGGTGGCTCACAAGGCGGCTAAGAATGTCACCGAAGCGGTGGAGACTCTTACCGACGCCATGGGGATGTGAGCAAAGGCCCGGCGGAGCAGATTGCTCCGCCGGGCAAAAATGATACTTGACAAAACAGTTAACTGATGCTAACTTATAATTAGTTAGCTTAAGCTAACCATAAGGAGGAATTACTCTGACTACCTTGGATCATCTGCTTGCCGCCCACTGCGCCCCGGCTTTGGCGGGGATCAAGCCAGCCAATCTGGTTTCCTGCCAGCGCAGTCAGTTTCCTCAGCTGTCCCGGCAGCTGGAGGAGTACCGCAGGGCCTTTGCTCCCAAAGACGTACACTTTCGGATTTTATGTGCCTGTTCCAAGCGCTATCTGCTGCTGGTCTACCGCCGTCGCCTGCTGGAGCAGTGTCTTGCGCAGGAGAAGGTGGTCACGCTGCTGGAGCAGTTTGGCTATCACCGGGAGGAGTCGTTGGAAACCAAGCTGGACCGTCTGGCCCGCCGGGCAGCGGGACAGGGAGGATTTCCCCATGAGATCGGGCTGTTTCTGGGCTACCCTGTGGAGGACGTAGAAGGATTCATCCGTTATGGCGGTGCGGGCTGTAAGTTGTGCGGCTGCTGGAAGGTATATGGCGATGTGCCCAGTGCCTCCCGACAGTTTGCCCGGATTACCCAGGTGTGCCGCACCTGTGTGCGGCGGGTAGAGCAGGGCGAGACCCTGTTTGAAGTGTTTGCTGTGGCATAGCCAAGTATATATGAATATTTTAGGAGGTTCACCATGAGTAAGATTGCTGTGATCTATTGGAGCCAGACCGGAAACACCGAGATGATGGCCAACGCCATCGCGGAGGGCATCCGGGAAGCGGGCGCGGAGTGCGATGTGTTTGCTCTGCCTGGGGTGAGCGCCGACCAGGCTGCGGAATATGAGAAGCTGGCCCTGGGCTGCCCCGCCATGGGAGCCGAGGTGCTGGAGGAGATGGACTTTGAGCCCTTCTTCACCGAGCTGGAGCGCCGTCTCAGCGGCCGCCCGGTAGCCCTGTTCGGCTCGTACGGCTGGGGGGATGGCCAGTGGATGCGGGACTGGGTGCAGCGCACCCAGGACGCCAACGCCAACCTCTACCAGGAACAGGGTCTGATGATCAACGAGACTCCTGACGAGGATGGATTGGAGCAGTGCCGGGAGTTTGGACGGGGCTTTGCCAAGTATTAAGAGAATACATAGAAAAACGGACGGTTTCCAGGAAACCGTCCGTTTTTCTTATGGAAAGGAATGAAAGTAAGCAAGCATCAGTTGGGGCGGTACTTGTCCACCACAGCCTTCATAGCCTCCCACTGGTTCTCCATGTCGGCCACCAGCTTAAACTGGGTGCGGCAGCGGTCCAGATTCTGGCCCTCGCGGTGGGTGCGGAAGTAGTGGTCGCCCTCCAGATAGTCGGTGAGGAAGCGGATGCCGCACTCCAGAGTCATCAGCTTGGCGCCCCAGGGCAGGTAGTCCAGCTCGGCCTGGGTAAGAGCGCCGTTGGCTCCCTCCAGGAAGCCCTGGGTGTACACCTCAAACAGGGACAGGTCGAAGTTCACCTTGGACAGGTCCTTCTCATCCTCGGCACAGTGATTGGCGCCAAAGCGGATGGAATCGCCGAAGTCGTTGATGGACAGGCCGGGCATTACGGTGTCCAGGTCGATGACGCACACGCCCTCGCCGCTCTTGCGGTCCATGAGCACGTTGTTGAGCTTGGTGTCGTTGTGGGTCACGCGCAGGGGCAGCTTGCCATCCCGCAGAGCCTGGAGAGCCACGGAGCAATCAGCCTCCCGGGCGGTGACAAAGTCCAGCTCCGCCTGCACGTCCTTCACCCGGCTCATGGTGTCGGCGGCCACGGCAGCCTTCAGCTTGGCCAGGCGGTCCTCGGTGTCGTGGAAGCGGGGAATGGTTTCATACAGGGTGTCGGCGGGGTAGTCCTTGAGCATCTGCTGGAAGCGGCCAAAGGCCCGGGCGGAGGCAGCAAACAGCTCGGGGGTCTCGGCGGACTGGAGGCACTTGGTGCCCTCAATGAAGGGGTAGACACGCCAGGCGCCGCCCTCGGGATCGGTATAGAAGTTTTTGCCGTCCTTGGTGGCGTAGACACACATAGTCTCCCGAGTGGGGTCGCCGCCGGCTTCGGCGATGACCTTGCCCAGATAGGAGGTGACGCCCACGATGTTGGCCATCACCTGCTCGGGGTGATGGAAGGCGGCAGAGCTGATGCGCTGGAGAATGAACCGGCGGCAGGGATCCTCGCCGGGCTGAGTGTGGACACAGAAGGTATCGTTGATGTGGCCGGAGCCATAGCGCACCGCGCCAACGACCTGACCGCCGAAATCAAAGGCGTTCAGAGCGTCCTGCAGAAACTGTTCAGCCTGAGACATGTTCTTATACCTCCCACAGCTTGTCGGGATAGAGACCGCTGGCGGTCATCTCCGCAATGGCGTTGACCACCACGGGCTTGTCCTCCCGATAGGTAACGCCGTACCACTTGTCGGTGCTGCGCAGCACCTTAACACGGGCCTTCTTCTCCTCCAGCAGCTGGGTGACCACGCTGGGCAGGAAGTACTCGCCCTTCAGGGGGTTCTCCGCCAGAGCCTTGTCCAGGAAGGCGGGGAAGCGGGCCTCGGCCTCCTTCAAAAAGCTCTCGGTGAAGCCCCACAGGTTCATGGACACGATGGTGTTTCCGCTGAGGTGGGTCCAGGTGGCACCGTCGTCCTCGGTGAAGCGGGCATCGGCGCCGTCCTTCTCGATGCGGGTGCGCTCGGTCACCCGGGTGAGGTAGTTCTCGCTGTCCTCCTCGCAGATGCCGCGGGCCACATGACCGTTCTCGGTAACGGTGTTGCCCAGCAGGTAGCCCACCATGGCAAACTCATAGCAGCCGGGCTGGTCGGGGTGGGACTCCAGGTAGTCGTAGATCTTCTTGAAACCCTCGGGGCCGTAGTAGTCGTCGGCGTTGACCACGGCGAAGGGACCATCCACCACCTTGCGGGCGGCCAGAATGGCGTGGGCAGTGCCCCAAGGCTTCACGCGCTCCTCGGGAACGGAGTAGCCCTCGGGCAGATCGTCCAGCTGCTGATAGGCGTACTTCACGTTGATGACCTTGCTCAGACGGTCACCGATGGCGGCCTTGAAGGTGTCCTCAATCTCATGCTTGATGACAAAGACGACAGTCTCAAAGCCAGCGCGGCGGGCGTCGTAGATGGAGTAGTCGATGATAAGCTGATTGTGGTTTCCAACGGGGTCCACCTGCTTGAGGCCGCCGTAGCGGCTGCCCATTCCGGCGGCCATGACCACAAGAACCGGTTTTTTCATAAAATCCATTCCTTTCTTTCTCGCCCTTCGGGCGCTGTAAGGCCGGAGGTGGGAGACCGCCTCCGGCCAGTGGATGTTACACAGGAGAAGCGGCTCAGCCCTTGTAGCCGTTGGGGTTCATGGACTGCCACTTCCAGGAGGAGGCGCACATCTCCTCGATACCGTACTGGGCCTGCCAGCCCATCTCATTGAGAGCCTTGGCGGGATCGGCGTAGCACTCGGCGATGTCGCCGGGACGGCGGGGATCGATGACGTAGGGCAGAGTCTTGCCGCAGGCCTTCTCATAGGCGTGGAGGATGTCCAGCACGCTGTAGCCCTTGCCGGTGCCCAGGTTGCACACGAACAGGCCGCACTTGGTGTCCAGCTTCTTCAGAGCGGCCACATGGCCCTTGGCCAGGTCTACCACGTGGATGTAGTCACGCACGCCGGTGCCGTCGGGGGTGGGATAGTCGTTGCCGTAGACGTGGAGCTTCTCCAGTTTGCCCACGGCCACCTGGGCGATGTAGGGCACCAGGTTGTTGGGGATACCGTTGGGGTCCTCGCCGATGAGGCCGGACTCGTGGGCGCCGATGGGGTTGAAGTAGCGCAGCAGAGCCACGTTCATGGTGGAATCGGCGGCGCAGATGTCGGTGAGGATACGCTCCAGGAAGAGCTTGGTGGTGCCGTAGGGGTTGGTGGTGCCGCCGGTGGGGAAGTCCTCACGGATGGGCACGCTGGCGGGGTCGCCGTAAACGGTGGCGGAGGAGGAGAAGACGAAGTTCTTCACTCCGTGACGGCGCATGGCGTTGAGGAGCACCAGGCTGTTGACCAGGTTGTTGGTGTAGTACTCCAGGGGCTTGGCTACGCTCTCGCCCACTGCCTTCAGACCGGCAAAGTGGATGACCGCGTCGATGTCGGGGTACTGGGCAAAGAGAGCCTCCACCTGAGCCTCGTCGCACAGCTCGGTTTTTACAAAGGGAACTTTTTTACCGGTGATCTTCTCCACCCGACGCAGGGATTCCTCGGAAGAGTTGACCAGATTGTCTGCTACCACGATCTCATAACCCGCCTGGATAAGCTCCACGCAGGTGTGGCTGCCGATGTAACCGGCGCCGCCGCTGACCAGAATAGACATGGGAAGCACTCCTTTCAAAATAAGCGCGCTGCCGCGCAAATGGGCCGTTTTGACCCCAAATTCATACCTTCATTGTAGTAGCTGGCGCAGGGAAAGAAAATAGATGATTCTACACATTGTTTGCACTATCGTCCGCAGAAACGCCGGGCAGTTCGGAGAGCATTTTCACACTCCGGGCATACTCGCTGGGGGACATGCCGGTGACCTTGCGGAAGCGGCGGGAGAAGTAGTGGACCGACTGGAATCCAAGCCGGGCGGCGATCTGTGTAAAGTTGAGCCGGCCATCCCGGATCATCCGCCGGGCGGCCTGAATCTTCAGGTTCCCAAAGTACTCCATCACCCCGCCGCCGGTGTAGGTATGGAACAGCTTTTGCAGCTGACTGCGGCCGATGAGATTGTCCCGGCAGATCTCTTCCAGGGTGAGTGGACGGTCCAGGTTCTGCTCCATGTAGGAGGCCACCCGCTTGAGGCTCTCATCGCCTCCAGGTGCGGTGAGCGGGGGTGCGGGCTGTTCCCGGCGGCGGATGAGACGGATGAGCAGTTCTTCCAGTGCGGCGCATACCAGCTGCTCCCCGCCGAAGGGAGAAATCTCCCGGCGCTGGAGACTCTGGGTGGAGGGATCGTCCAGAGGAGTGGAAAATGCCGCGGTGCTCTCCTCCACGATACGGGCCAGCAGAGCACGTTCCGCTTCTCCCGCTGTGGTGATGAGTCCCTGGAAAAAGTTCATATCCGGACTGTTGCAACCGAAGCTGACTACCACTAGGTCAGGGGCTACCCCGGTGGCAGACAGAGCATGAAATTCGCCCGGAGCATGAAAAATCATCTGTCCCCGGGACAGTTCCCAGACCTGATCGCCGGCAGTCACCCGAAGCGTGCCCCGGTCTACGTACAGCAGCTCCCAAAAGTCATGGGATTCTCCGGAAAAAGCATAGCTTCCGGCATATTCAAAGTAGTGTACCGTGTAGATTTCATGCACGTGGATGGGGCGCTGGGGGAGCAGGGGAAGATAGGCCATGGCAAAAACTCCTTTTTAACGCTACGTGTGTTTCTCCTGTGAGTGCCGGTAGCGTTTGCGGTACTCCATGGGGCTAATGCCCTCCAGACGGCGGAAGCTCTGGGAAAAATAGCTGGGGGAGGAAAAGCCCAGGATCTGAGCGATCTGGGATAGGGTGTAGTCGGTGTTGGTCAGAAGAAATCGACTTTCCTGGGTGCGGCGGGCAATCAGATAACTGATCGGGGAGATGTTGTATTCTTTGCGGAAAGCGTGGACCAGATAGTATTTATTAATGTGGGCGATGGCGGACAACTGGTCCAGCGTCAGGTTCTCTTTAAAATGGTTGTCAATGTAGCGCCGTACCAGATCGCACTCTCGGCTGATCTTGTGCCCGGGCTCTGAAGAGGCGATGGCCAGGTCGTCCTGACGCTGGAGCCGCAGCAAAATAATGTCCAGCAAATGCTGGCAGACCTGATGATAGCCGGTTTGGCCGCCCCGGGCCTCCTGGAGCATCAGCTTCAGGCAGGTGGTCAGCTCTTCCCAGCCGGAGGTGATGTGGGACAGGGCATAGCCCCCCGTGTCGGCCAGTACTTCCAGGCCTTCTACGCCCAGTACCGTATATTCCATGGGGCTGCCCGCCTGGCTCAGCTCGGTGTGAGGGACGCCGGCGTTGACCAGCACCAGGTCGCTGACAGCCACCGAGAAGCTCTCATGCTGGAGCTGAAAACGGCCTCGCCCGGCGGTGACAAAGAACAGTTCTGTACAGGAGTGGGTGTGGATGGTGCAGTTCCACTCCTGGCTGTACTGGGCGCAGGTGATATACAGCAGCTTGGCTTGATTCTGCACCGTAGGAGATTGGGATTCCTGGGAGAAAATATGATGACTGGTGCTCATAAAGCGCGCACCTCCTTCCAAAAACAGGAACAGCAAAGAAAAAATCGGGCGGGAGACAGTTGTAGGAAAATTGCGCTGCCCGCAGGGAAAGTTTTATAGAAATAGTGGTTTGTAAAAAAAGGAATCGCACAGATTTTGCTTTTGATTGGTTTGTTACTATTATAAAGCCTGGAGGAGAATTGTGCAACTTCTAAAAAAGGTGACTTGAATTTAAAAAAAACTTGCGCGAAACGAAAAGATGAAAATCCGACAAAACTTTCAAATTATTCATTCTTCCTAAAAGGAAAGGGAATGGAACGGAGACTTTCCGGCAAAACTGCGAAAAAAGCAATATATATAAAAAGTACAGCAAGAAAGGAATTGCTTAAGGAAATTGGAAGCGTATACTTGAATTTAGAAAGCCGCGAGCGAAAACTTCGGTTGGCTGCTTGCGGACAACGGCGTAGATGCAGGGCATTGGGCAGGTCCTGATGGACTTAAGGGAAGAAATCAGACGCAGATGACTTCCTGCCTGGCACCTGCAAAAACGTAACATTTTAGAGGAGGAATGATGAAACATGAAAAAGTTCCTGAGCCTGACTCTGGCCGCTTCCATGTCTCTTGCGCTCCTGGCCGGCTGCGGCAGCAGCAACGGCGGCGGCAGCGACGCCAGCAAGAGCGGTGACGGCAGCAACACTGCCGGCGGCACCATTAAGGTAGCTGCCATCGAGACCAGCTACGGCACCGAGGTTTGGAACAAGGTGTGCGAAGCCTTCACCGAGCAGACCGGCATCAAGGTCGAGCTGACCATCGACAAGAAGCTGGAGGACGTCATCGGCCCCGCTATGCAGGGCGGTGAGTATCCCGACGTGGTGCACCTGGCTGTCGGCCGTGAGGCAGGCCTGACCGAGCAGTTCATCAAGGACAAGAACATCGCTGAGATCACCGACGTGCTGTCCATGAAGGTTCCTGGTGAGGACGTCACCGTGGGCGACAAGATCATCCCCGGCTTCGTCAACGACAACTCCACCACCAACCCCTACGCTGACGGCAAGACCTATCTGGCTCCCATGTTCTACTCTCCCTGCGGCCTGTTCTACAACAAGGGCCTGTTTGCGGAGAAGGGCTGGGAGGTTCCCACCACTTGGGACGAGATGTGGGAGCTGGGCGACAAGGCCAAGGCTGAGGGCATCTCTCTGTTCACTTACCCCACCACCGGTTACTTTGACGCTTTCTTCTATGCTCTGATGTATGAGGCCGGCGGCGAGGAGTTCTTCTACGACGCCACTCACTACGCTGAGGGCATCTGGGATACCGATGCTGCCAAGACCTGCTTCGACATCGTGGAGAAGCTGGCTTCCTACACCAACCCCATCACTCCTGCCCAGGCCAACGATCAGGACTTCACCCAGAACCAGCAGCTGGTGCTGGACAACAAGGCCCTGTTCATGCCCAACGGCACCTGGATCGTCTCTGAGATGGCTGAGGCTCCCCGCGCTGACGGCTTCGAGTGGGGCATGACCGCTCTGCCTGCCATCACCGAGGGCGGCGACCGCTACAGCTACACCTTCTTCGAGCAGATGTGGATCCCCAAGGGCGCTGAGAACATCGACGCTGCCAAGCAGTTCATCGCTTTCATGTACAGCGACACCGCCGCTGATCTGTTCGCCGAGGCCGGCGCTGCCCAGCCTGTTACCGGCATCGTGGATAAGCTGACTGGCGACAACCAGATCTTCTACGGCATCTATGACGACGGCGCCAAGGCCGCCCTGGGCGCTTTCGCTTCCTACAAGTCTGTGGCCGGCCTGGGCACCCAGCGCGAGGTCTTCTTCGATCCCGTCAACGCTCTGGTCTCCGGTTCCATGACCAAGGACGAGTGGGTGAGCAGCATCAAGACCGCCAGCGATCAGATGCGTGCCAACCTGACCTGAGTTCCTGAGTTCGAAACGTAAACACGATCGTACGGGGACGGCGAGCGGTAACTCGCTCGCCGTCCCTCTTTTTCAAAAAATGTGAACAAGCTGTAAACGGGCCGCAGCAGCGGCCGAACTGAAAGGAGCTGAGTGTGTGAGAAGGAACAAAGGGCGCAGCCGCTTCCTTGTGCTGTGCGTGGCTCCTGCCACCATCCTGTTTTTCATCTTTATGATCGTTCCCACGTTGAACGTGTTCCGCATGTCTTTGTATGAACGAGGCGCTTATTCGCCTACCGAGACCTTTGTGGGTCTGAGCAACTTTAAAGCACTGCTCAACGATACCCTGTTTATCCGCTCCATGCAGAATACCATTCTGCTGGTGGTCGTGGTCACCATGGTGACGTTTGCCTTCGCGCTGATTTTCGCCAGCATTTTGACCCATGAGAACGTCAAGGGCAAGAATCTGTTCCGGGTCATTTTCTATATCCCCAATATCCTGTCCGTTGTTGTTATCTCCGGTATTTTCTCCGCGATCTATAAGCCTGAGAACGGTATGCTCAACAGCATCATCTCTATGTTCGCAGGAAAAACGGTGACGGTCCTGTGGAAGGACGCCCCCCTGGTCATGGTCAGTATCATCATCGCCATGATCTGGCAGGCCATCGGCTACTACATGGTCATGTACATGGCTTCTATGGCCAGCGTGCCTGAGAGCCTCTATGAGTCCGCCAGCCTGGACGGCGCGGGCCGGATGCGCCAGTTCTTCCAGATCACCATTCCTCTGATCTGGACCAACATCCGCACCACCCTCACCTTCTTCATCATTTCCACCATCAATATGGCCTTCCTGTTTGTCAAGGCCATGACCTCCGGCGGCCCCAACGGCGCCTCTGAGGTCGCCCTTTCCTACATGTACGGACAGAAGGACGCCGGCCTGTATGGTTACTCCATGGCCATCGGCGTGGTGATCTTCCTGTTCTCCTTCCTGCTCTCCGCCCTGGTCAACCACGCCACCAAGCGGGAGCCCCTGGAATTTTAAGGAGGTGCCCCGATGCAAGAGAAGAAAACCTCCGGAAGCCGGATCTATAAGGTATTTATCTACGTGGCCCTCATTGCCCTGGCGGTCTCCATTGTGGTGCCAGTCTTCTGGGTGTTCATGGCCTCTATCAAGCAGAACAGTGAGTTCTACGGCAACCCCTGGGCACTGCCCGCCGGTTTCTACTGGCAGAACTTCGTTAACGCCTGGAATACCGCCAAGATGGGCGAGTATATGCTCAACTCCGTGATCGTCACTGCCCTGGCTCTGGTGATCCTGCTGGTGGTGGCTCTGCCCGCCGCCTACTGTCTGTCCCGCTTCTACTTTAAGGGACGCAAGTTCCTGAACACCGCCTTTATGGCCGGCCTGTTCATCAACGTGAACTACATCGTGGTCCCCATCTTCCTGATGCTGCGGGACGGCGATACCTTCCTGAAGAACACCATCGGTACCCAGTTCCTGCTCAACAATCTGGTGGTGTTGGCCCTGGTGTACGCCGCTACGGCGCTGCCCTTCACCATCTATCTGCTGTCGGGCTACTTTGCCACCCTGCCCCATGACTTTGAGGAGGCGGCCTACATCGACGGCGCCGGATACGGCAAGACCATGGTCAAGATTATCTTCCCCATGGCGCAGCCTTCCATCGTAACCATCATCCTCTTCAACTTCCTGTCTTTCTGGAATGAGTACATCATCTCTATGACATTGATGAGCTCCTCCACCGGCAGCAAGACCCTCCCCGTTGGTCTGCTGAACCTGATGCAGGCCCAGCAGTCTGCGGCCCAGTACGGCACCATGTATGCCGGTCTGGTGCTGGTGATGCTGCCCACCCTGATCCTCTATATCTGCGTGCAGAAGAAGCTGATCCAGGGCATGACCGTGGGCGGACTGAAAGGTTAAGGTGCAGCTATGAGATTTTGGAAAGAACATGTGGCCCTGCGGGTCAGCCTGATCCTGATTTTGACTGTCGTGGGTCTGGGTATGGTGATCGGCGGCTGGAAAATGACCGGCCAGATGACTGGCCTGATCATTATGCTGGTGGGCCTGGTGCTGCTCATTGCGGCTCTGGCCATCTACAACAAGCCCTTCCAGGACGAACGCAGACGCTGAGAAACCATTGCAGCATGCCGGGCGAGTGCAGTCCCGTGCCCGCCCGGTTTTGTGTGCGCCCCAATGGGGCGTAGGAGAGAAACGGATTTGGACCTTTTATTAAGGAGATTGAACTATGAGTGATTTGAAGCAAAACCGGGGACGGGTCACCATCCCCACCGATGTGGACGTGGTGCCCGAGACTCTGGAGCTGCTGGAGCGCTGGGGGGCGGACGCCATCCGGGACTGTGACGGCACCGATTATCCCGAGCAGCTCAAAAGCGTCGATGCCAAGGTGTACTCCACCTATTACACCACCCGTAAGGACAACGCCTGGGCTAAGGCCAACCCGGACGAGGTGCAGCAGTGCTACATCATGACCGGCTTTTATACTGCCAGCCAGGGAGCCCTGTCCATCCCTCTGATGAAGGGCATCAGCCCGGAGCTGATGCAGGTGAACACCCGGGACGACATCAAGCGCTGGTGGGAAGTGATGGACCGCACCACCGGCCAGCCTGTGCCTGCAGACCAGTGGCGCTATGACGAGGAGAGCGGCTGTGTGGTGCTGGACAAGCCTGAGTTTTTCCACGACTACACCGTCAGCTTCCTGGCCTATCTCATCTGGGATCCTGTGCACATGTATAACGCCGTCACCAACGACTGGAAGGACTTTGAGCACCAGATCACCTTTGACGTGCGTCAGCCCAAGACCCACAAGTTTACCATGGAGCGCCTGCGCAAGTTCATCGCCGAGCATCCCTATGTAAACGTCATCCGCTACACCACCTTCTTCCACCAGTTCACTCTGGTGTTTGACGAGCTCAAGCGTGAGAAGTATGTGGACTGGTATGGCTACTCTGCCTCCGTCTCTCCCTTCATCCTGGAGCAGTTTGAGAAGGAAGTGGGCTATAAGTTCCGCCCCGAGTTCATCATCGACCAGGGCTACTACAACAACCAGTACCGTATCCCCAGCAAGGAGTTCAAGGACTTTATGGCCTTCCAGCGCCGAGAAGTGGCCAAGCTGGCCAAGGAGATGGTGGACATCACCCACGAGCTGGGCAAAGAGGCCATGATGTTCCTGGGCGACCACTGGATTGGCACCGAGCCCTATATGGACGAGTTCAAGACCATCGGTCTGGACGCTGTGGTTGGCTCCGTGGGCAACGGCTCCACCCTGCGCCTTATTTCCGACATCCCCGGCGTGAAGTACACCGAGGGCCGCTTCCTGCCTTACTTCTTCCCCGACACCTTCCACGAGGGTGGCGACCCTGTGAAGGAGGGCAAGGAGAACTGGGTGACCGCCCGCCGGGCCATCCTCCGCAAGCCCATCGACCGCATCGGCTATGGCGGCTATCTGAAGCTGGCCTGCCAGTTCCCCGAGTTCATCGACTACCTGGAGAGCGTGTGCAACGAGTTCCGGGAGCTGTATGAGAACATTAAGGGTACCACTCCCTACTGTGTCAAGACCGTGGCCGTCCTCAACGCCTGGGGCAAGGCCCGTTCCTGGGGCTGCCACATGGTTCACCACGCCCTGTATCAGAAGCAGAACTACTCCTATGCCGGCGTGATCGAGGCCCTGTCCGGCGCTCCCTTTGATGTGAAGTTCATCAGCTTTGATGACATCAAGAACGATCCCAAGTGCCTGGAGGGCATTGATGTCATCCTGAACATCGGCGACGGCGACACTGCTCACACCGGCGGCTACTGGTGGGAGGATCCCTCCATCTCCTCCGCCATCAAGGCCTTTGTCTACAACGGCGGCGGCTTCATCGGCGTGGGCGAGCCCACCGGCCACCAGTATCAGGGCCGCTATCTGCAACTGGCTCAGGTGCTGGGCGTGGAGAAGGAGACCGGCTTCACCCTGGGCTACGATAAGTACAATTGGGAGCAGCATCCCGACCACTTCATCCTGGCCGACTGCAAGGGCGAGATGGACTTTGGCGAGGGCAAGAAGAGCATCTACGCTCTGCCCACTGCGGAGATCCTGGTGCAGAAGGACAAGGAGGTCCAGATGGCGGTGAACGAGTACGGTTCCGGCCGTGCGGTGTACCTGTCCGGCCTGCCTTACTCCTTCGAGAACAGCCGTGTGCTGTACCGCTCCATCCTGTGGAGCACCCACGATGAGGCGGAGCTGAACAAGTGGTTCTCCTCCAACTACAACGTGGAGGTCCACGCTTACGTGAAGAACGGCAAGTACTGCGTGGTCAACAACACCTATGAGCCTCAGTCCACCACGGTCTACAAGGGCGACGGCTCCAGCTTCCAGCTGGATCTGGCTGCCAACGAGATCCGCTGGTACGAGATCTGATCCTTCGATTACAAATCAAAGAAGCGGCACAGCAATTGCTGTGCCGCTTCTTTTGTATGCTTTAGAATAATAGAACCATGGTCCCCCTTACACAACCAAGCCTAACGGAGAGGGGACTTACGCAGATAGGGGAGGGGAGAGGGTTAGGATAACAGAGAATAAAAAAACAGGTCTGAGACTATGTCTCAGACCTGTAAAAAGCAAGAGAAGTGAAATTACTTCAGCTCCACCTTGGCGCCGGCCTCTTCCAGCTTCTTCTTCAGCTCCTCGGCCTCGTCCTTGGAGACACCCTCCTTCAGAGCCTTGGGAGTGCCCTCGACCATGCCCTTAGCCTCAGCCAGGCCCAGGCCGGTGATCTCACGGACAGCCTTGATGACCTTGATCTTGGCAGCGGCGTCGAAGCCAGCCAGGATAACGTCGAACTCGGTCTTCTCCTCAGCAGCGGGAGCAGCAGCGCCGCCAGCGGCGGGAGCAGCCATAGCAGCGGCGGAAACGCCGAACTCCTCCTCCAGAGCGTGCACCAGCTCGGACAGCTCCAGAACGGTCAGGCCCTTAACTTCCTCGATGAGAGCGGTAATCTTCTCGCTAGCCATGATAAAATACCTCCTAAATGAATGATAATTTCTTAAATGATAATGATGTGCCGAATTCTTACTCGGCGGGGGCAGCCTCGGGCTCGGCAGCGGCCTCTACGAAGCCGCCCTTCTCCTCGGCGATGGCCTTCAGGACGATAGCCAGGCTGGTGATGGGAGCCAGCATGGTGCCCAGAACCTGAGCCTGCAGGACCTCCTTGGAGGGCAGCTCAGCGATAGCCAGGATCTCGTTCAGGGGCAGCACCTTGCCGTCCATAAAGCCGGCCTTAATGACGAACTTGGAGCCATTGAACTGCTTGGCAAACTTGTTGATGACGCGCATGGGAGCGATGGGATCGCTGTGGCTGATAGCCAGAGAAGTGGTGCCGTTGAGGCACTCGGACAGCTCGCCCAGGCCAGCGCCCTCGGCAGCAAAACGGGTGAGGGTGTTCTTGACAACGGCGTACTCTACGTCGTTCTTACGCAGCTCCGTACGAAGCGCGGTATCCTCAGCCACGGTGATGCCCTTATAGTCGACCAGCACACCGGAGGCGGCATTCTGCAGCTTCTCGGTCATCTCAGCCACGATAGCCTTCTTGGCTTCCAGGACATTTGCGTTAGGCATTTGGGATTCACCTCCAGAGAAATAATGAAAAAACGCTGTTTCCGCGCACAAAGACGGACACAGCGTGAAATTACATAGATAAATTCTCACTGCACTCTCGGCAGGACTTCCGCTTACGCAGCCTGCTGTCTTTGAACGCGATAATTATTATATCCATTCCCGCGGACTTTGTCAAGCAAAATCCGCGGGAAATTGGATATTTTTTGATGAATTACATCAGCTTGGCGCCGTTGACCTTGACGCCGGGGCCCATGGTGGAAGCCACCACGCAGCTCTTGATATACTGGCCCTTGGCAGCGGCGGGCTTAGCCTTCACGATGGCGCCCATGATAGCGTTGAAGTTCTCAGAGAGCTTCTCAGCGCCGAAGGAAACCTTGCCGATGGGGCAGTGGATGATGTTGGTCTTGTCCAGACGGTACTCAACCTTACCGGCCTTGATCTCGTTGATGGCCTTGGTCACGTCCATGGTGACGGTGCCGGCCTTGGGGGAGGGCATCAGGCCCTTGGGGCCCAGAACCTTACCCAGACGGCCCACAACGCCCATCATGTCGGGGGTAGCCACGACCACGTCGAAGTCAAACCAGTTCTCCTTCTGGATCTTCTCCACCAGGTCCATATCGCCCACGAAGTCAGCGCCGGCGGCACGGGCCTCGTCAGCCTTGGCGGCCTTGGCGAACACCAGCACGCGCTGGGTCTTACCGGTGCCGTGGGGCAGCACGATGGCGCCGCGGACCTGCTGGTCAGCGTGACGGGAGTCAACGCCCAGCTTCACGTGCAGCTCGACGGTCTCGTCGAACTTGGCAGGAGCGGTCTCCACGACCAGGCTCATAGCCTCGTTGGTATCGTACAGAGCGTTCTTGTCGATCTTCTTGGCGCTCTCCTGATATTTCTTGCCTCTAAACATTTCTCGTCACCCTCCTTACTCGCCCACGACGATGCCCATGGAGCGGGCAGTACCGGCGATCATGCTCATAGCGGCCTCGATGCTGGCGGCGTTCAGGTCGGGCATCTTGGTCTCAGCGATCTTGCGCACGTCCTCCTTGCTGATGGTGGCAACCTTGGTCTTGTTGGGCACACCAGAGCCGGACTCGATGCCGCAAGCCTTCTTGATGAGCACAGCGGCGGGAGGAGTCTTGGTGATGAAGGAGAAGGAACGGTCAGCGTACACGGTGATGATAACGGGGATGATCATACCCACGTCGTTCTTGGTACGCTCGTTAAACTCCTTGGTAAAGGCGGCGATGTTCACGCCGTGCTGGCCCAGAGCGGGACCAACAGGGGGGGCGGGAGTCGCCTTGCCGGCGGGAATCTGCAGTTTTACATATCCAGTTACTTTCTGTGCCACGAATGAGCACCTCCATATGAAAAAATGTGGTTGGGTTGGGCGCTAGGCCCAGTTTGGCGGAACGGACGGTGCCGTCCCTCCCACGTTTTGCGGCCTCAGGCCGCGGGGTTGCAAAGGTTTGTTGCCGGGATTACTGCTCCATGGGCTCGACCTGGTCCAGCTCCAGCTCCACGGGAGTCTCGCGTCCGAACATGGACACCACCACCCGGACTTTGCCGCGCTCCAGATCCAGCTCCTCCACGGTGCCCAGGAAGGATTCCAGAGCGCCGTCGGTGATCTTTACGCTGTCGCCCACCTGATAACCTACGACCACCTCGCGCTTTTCCACGCCAAGGGAGGCCACGTCGTCCTCAGAGAGGGGGATGGGCTTGTTGCCCTCGCCCAGGAAGCCGGTGACGCCACGGATGTTGCGCACCACGTGCCAGGTCTCGTCGTTCATGACCATCTTCACCAGAACATAGCCGGGGAAGACCTTACGCTCCACTTCCTTAGGACCGTTGTCTGTGATCTCGGTTACGGTTTCCAGAGGGATGCTGATCTCATGGATCATATCCTGGAGATGGCGGTTTTCAACATACTTCTCGATGGTGGCCTTCACGGTATTCTCATAGCCGGAATAAGTGTGGACCACATACCAGTTCGCGTTGTCAGCCATATCCGTCTCCTTTAACCTGCCACCAGGTGGATCAGGGCCTGAATCAGGCCGCCAGCCACCGCGTCGAAGATCCAGATGAAAACACCGACGAACACCACGCAGGCGATCACGATCAGCGTGTTGTTCAGGGTCTGCTTTCCGGTGGGCCAGACCACCTTCTTCAGCTCGACCTTCAGTTCCCGGAACCAGCGGCCGATGCGGGCGAAGAATCCGGGCTTGGACTTCTTGTCGGACTTCTTGTCCTTCTTGGCCTTCTCAGCCTTGTCGGAAGCAGCCTTCGCAGTCTGCTCCAGCTTTTCGTTCTCAGCCATTCTGATTACCCTTCTTTCCTTTTAGCCTCATGCGAGAAATCACTTCGTCTCGTTGTGGACAGTGTGCTTTCTGCAGAAGGGGCAGTACTTGTTGAGCTCCAGACGGTCGGGGGTATTCTTCTTGTTCTTCATGGTGTTGTAGTTTCTCTGCTTGCACTCAGAGCACCGCAGGGTGATCTTAATGCGCGCGCCGGCCTTGCTTGCCATACGTTCGGCACCTCCTTATTGTGTTGCGGGAAGAAAGACATCCCGCTTGAAACGCCGCAAAAAGCAAAAACGCTGGATGCGGCTTGCTGCCGAATCCAGCGACGTACGGACGCGAAAAACTCCGCGTCTAATCCGTTACGGTGGGACCCGGCGATTGCCTCCCTGTGTTCCCAATGGGAGAAGGGGGTCACAGCCATTACACCGTAAAAATGCCCGCGACAAAAAAGCCCCTATTCACAGGTAAGATCTAATCTAGCACAATCGGGTCTGCCCGTCAAGTGTTTTTTCAAAAAAATTCAAGATTTCCCGCCCCCGGGGAACACCCGGAGGCGGGAGAAGATTCAGCGCAGAGTAACGGCGGTGCCGCTGACGGTGACCATCAGCATTCCATTGTTGGAACCCAGCACCTCATAGTCCACATCGATACCCACCACCGCGTCGGCGCCCAGACGGGCGGCACGCTGCTCCAGCTCCTGGAGCGCCTGCTCCCGGGCCGAAGTCAGCTCATCCTCATAGGTGGCGGAGCGCCCGCCGAAGAAGTTGCTCAGACCGGCGGTAAAGTCCTTGATCACATCCACGCCGGAAATGACCTCGCCGAAGACGATGCCCTTGTACTCGGCAATGGAGCGGCCTTCCACACTGGGAGTGGTAGTGAGGATCATAGCAATCTTCCCTTCTTTTTATAGGTTGTGGATCCGATCAGAAATCGCAGCAGCGGCGGTCACAGAAGTTTTCTTTGATCAGGGGGAGCACTGCCTGGTGGGCGGGGTGGTTCTGATAGGCGGGCAAATCCTCAGGGCAGGAGACCTCAGAGTAGAGCACCAGGTCGCAGTTGCTGCTGTCCATGGGGGGGCAGTGGGCCTGAATGTGGACAAGACCCGGGATCTGTCCCTGGAGAGCATTGAGCTGCTCCACGACCTGGACAGCCAGCTCCTTGCGCTGCTGCTCGGTCAGTTCAGGCTTGAAATTCCAGGAAACAATGTGACGAACCATGATGGGACATCCTTTCGTTTGTCAAATTTAGATGGCTTTATTATAAAGGTATGGGGAAGGTTCGTCAACGAAGAATCTGGGAACGGCTGGGGAAAGAAGAGGACAGTCCCAGAGCCGGGATGGCGTCCTGCAGATCGGACCACGCACCTAAAATTGTGGGGATGGACAGCTGCCGGGCGATCTCCACCTTCTTGGCCATGGTCTGAGCATCGTCAAAGAGGACGAAATGTGCCCCTGAGTCCCGGCTCATGTAAGTAAAATAGCGGGCGCACAGCTCCCGGGAGAAAAAGACAGAGGGACTGCGCTCCTCCATCAGCTGATGCAGCTGCTGCTGGGTCAGCGGACGGCCGCTTCCGGTAGGGGAGGGGAGAAAGAAATCCTCTGCCGTCCTTTGAAGTGCCAACACGACCCGCTCCCGGCCAAAGCGCTGCTGGGCCTCCTCCAGCCGCAGTTCCAGAGAGCCTCCGGACAGGGCGGAGGAGATCATCACTTGGGTGTGGGGAGAGCAGGAGGCGTAGTGTTCAGGTACAAGCAGGGCCCAATTCCGGCGCTTGCACTCTTTGCCCAGTTGGGCCACGGTCTCCTCCAGTGGGGGCAGCCGGCCGGCCTCAAAGTCGCATACCACACCGGTAAAATTCCGGGCGGCGCACTCCCGTATTACCTCTTGACAGAAGGGGCCGGGGCGGCCCAGACCGTCAAAGTCCCGGCAGTCCAGCACCATCCATCCACCGGAAGGGGCCGAACTGCCTCCGGTGCGGAACAGGTGAGGACCCTGGCCCATACGGTAGGCCAGGTGGGCGGGGGTGACAGGCAGGCCCCGGATCTCCCGGAGCTGGTCCGGTGTGACAGTGATGGAAAAGCGAATGGAAGACATGGTGACTCCCCCTTGTCCAAATTTTTCGAACGTGATATGATAATGCCTGGCGCATTATGATATGCCATGCACGGCCGAAACGGCCGCAGGCCGGTCCGGTCTTAGACACTCTATGAGACCGACAGGAAAACTAGAACAAAGGAGGACACATCCGTGCCCTTTTCACCGATTCCCCGGGGGGTCTACCCCTCGGTGACCAGTTTGGACCCGAAAAAGTTAAAGGAGAAGGGAATCACCTTGGTGCTGGCCGACCTGGACAACACCCTGGTGCCCTACAAGGTGCTGGAGCCTTCCCCTGAGGTGGCCGCCTGGATGGCAGCGCTGAAGGAGGAGGGAATCGACCTGTTCCTTCTGTCCAACAGCCGTAAGCCCGGACGGGCCCAGAAGTTTGCCCAGCAGGTGGGGATCCCCTATCAGGGACACTCGGGCAAGCCCAAGAAGGCGGGCTACCTGAAGGCTATGGAGCGCATGGGCCGCACCCCGCAGGAGACTGTGATGGTGGGGGACCAGATCTTCACCGACACCCTGGGAGCCAATCGGGCGGGGGTGACACCTCTGCTCATCCAGCCTATCCGTCTGGCGGGCAATCCCGGACGGTATATCCGCTACGCGGCAGAGACCCCCTTCCGACTGCTGGGAGGAAGGAGGCCCTTCCTGTGAGTGCACGATTTGGCCCGGCGGGCAACGCGGAGAGCTTTTCCAAGGTCCACAAATCCTCCCTGGCCGCCCCGGCCTGGATCGCCCAGCAGGGGCTGGACTGCTACGAGTACCAGTGCGGTAAGGGAGTCCACGTGGGAGAGGATACCGCCCGGAAGCTGGGGGAGAAGGCAAGAGAGGCGGGCATCGCCCTGTCTGTCCATGCTCCCTATTTCATTAACCTAGCCAACCCCGACCCGGAAAGCCGGGCAAAAACCACCAATTATGTGCTGGAGAGCTGCTTTGTGGCCCAGGTGATGGGGGCGGAGCGGATCGTGATCCACTCTGGGGCGCTTATGAAGCGCAGCCGCCAGGAGGCTTTGGACATCGCCAAGGAGACCTTGAAGCAGGTGCTGGAGGCTTGTGACCGGCAAGGGTATGGGAACATAACCCTGTGTCCGGAGACCATGGGCAAGATCAACCAGCTGGGAAACTTGGACGAGGTGCTCACGCTGTGTACCCTGGATGAGCGGCTTATCCCCTGCATCGACTTTGGCCACCTGTACGCCCGCTCGCTGGGTGAGCTGGAGGGAGAGCAGGCCTGCCGGGAGATGTTGGACAAGGTGGAGCGGGTGCTGGGTGAGGAGCGGGCAAGCCGTTTCCACAGCCACTTCTCCCGCATCGAGTTCACTCCCAACGGCGGAGAAAAACGCCACCGTACCTTTGCAGACCACGGGGGCTTTGGACCGGACTGGACGCCTCTGGCCCGGGAAGTGGCCCGCCGGGGCTGGAGTCCCACCTTCATCTGCGAAAGCGCGGGTACTCAAGCGGAGGACGCGGTGGAGATGAAGAGAATTTACCAGGGCTTTTGCAGCTCTGAGGAGGCATAAGCATGAATCACATTGAAAAAATCTCCAGATCTCTGGAGGAATATAACCTGGACGCTATGCTGATCACCAGCGAGCCGGGGGAGCGCTACGCTCTGGGTTTTCAGGGAGAGGGCTGGCTGCTGGTAGGCAGGCAGGGGGCTCACTACTCCACCGACGGGCGGTATATCGAAGCCGCGCAAAAACAGGTGAAGGGGGTTCAACTCTCCCTGATCTCGGCGCAGAAGGGACATCTGTCCCTGGCTCGGGATTATATCCGTGCCCAGAGATTTGAAAGGGTGGGCTTTGAGAGTGGATATATGAATGTAGAGCAGTATCAGCGCCTGTGCGACGCGCTGCCCTGCCAGTTGGTACCGGCCCAGAAGCTGCTTACCCAGCTGCGGGCGTCTAAGGACGAGGAGGAGCTGTCCGCCATGCGCCGGGCTCAGGAGATCACTGACCAGGCGTTTCGGGAGATTTTGAACTTTATCCGTCCGGGTATGACCGAGCAGCAGGTAGCTGCCCGGCTGGTGTATGAGATGCTGCGCCGGGGCGCCCGCAAGGTGTCCTTTGATCCCATCGTAGCGGCGGGAGCCAACGGCTCCATGCCCCACGCGGTGCCGGGAGAGACCGTAATCCAAGCCGGGATGTTCGTCACCATGGACTTTGGCTGCATCTGGGACGGCTATTGCTCCGACATGACCCGTACCGTGGCGGTGGGACAACCCACGGAGGAGATGGAGAAGGTGTACCATACTGTTCTCCAGGCTCAGAAGGCGGGGATTGCCGCTGCGCGGGCCGGGGTGACAGGCAGTGAGATCGACGCTGCGGCACGTCAGGTAATCGCTGAGGCGGGGTACGGCGAGTACTTCACCCACAGCTTCGGCCACTCTCTGGGACTGGAGATCCATGAGGCGCCCAACGCCTCGCCCTCCCAGCAGGAAGCGATGCCTTCCGGTGCGGTGATCTCCGCCGAGCCGGGGATCTATCTGCCGGGCAAGTTCGGAGTGCGCATTGAGGACGTTCTGGTACTGCGGGAGGGAGGCTGCGAAGACCTGACCCGCTCCCCCAAAGACCTGATTGTTCTGTGATTTGCCGGAATTTTAGCAAACCCCCTTGTCAAAACAAGGGAAACAGGGTAAAATAAATTAGTTCATTAAAAACACAATGGAGGATGATTCCTATGGCAATGATTTCCGCCAGTGATTTCCGCAACGGCGTGACCTTCGAGATGGACGGTAAGGTCATGCAGGTCGTCGAGTTCCAGCACGTAAAGCCCGGCAAGGGCGCCGCCTTTGTCCGTACCAAGATGAAGAACATCATCACCGGCGGCGTGACCGAGACCTCCTTCAACCCCACCGCCAAGTTTGAGCAGGCCTTTGTTGAGCGCAAGGACATGGAGTACAGCTACAACGATGGTGATCTGTACTACTTCATGGACATGGAAACCTTCGACATGCTGCCCATCAGCAAGGATCTGCTGGGCGACTCCTTCCGCTTCGTGAAGGAGAACATGAGCTGCAAGGTCATGTCCTACAAGGGCAGTGTCTTCGGCGTGGAGCCCCCCACCTTCGTGGAGCTGGAGGTCACCGAGACCGATCCCGGCTTTAAGGGCGACACCGCTACCAACGTGACCAAGCCCGCTACCCTGGAGACCGGCGCTGAGATCAAGGTTCCCCTGTTCATCAACCCCGGCGACAAGATCAAGATCGATACCCGTACCGGCGAGTACCTGGAGCGCTGCAAGGGCTAAGCGCCCGAGCCGTTGTGAACAGCGCGGATGGACCGGAGCGAGGAATACAAACCAAGAGCCGCAAAGCGGGTCTGTTTGTGTTCTGAGACGAAGGGAAGCCGCGCGTCGTGAGCAGGCGAGGCGTGATAATGCTAAGCGCCCGAGCCGCTGCAATTATGCCGTCCCCTGAAAAAAGTAATCGTGTTTGAGGCTGCGCCTCAGAAAGGAGTACCCCATGACCATTTCTGAAAAAGTCGCTTATCTGAAGGGCTTGGCTGAGGGCCTGAATCTGGACACTGAGAAGTCCAAGGAGGGTAAGCTGATCTCTGTGATGATCGGCATCCTGGAAGAGGTGGGCCTGTCCATCGAGGATCTGGAGGAGAACGCCCTGGCCCTGGGTGAGGAGATCGATGTGCTCTCCGACGACCTGGCTGACGTGGAGTCCGAGGTGTTCGGTGAAGACGAGGAAGACGATGACGAGGAGGACGACTTCTTTGAGGTCGAGTGCCCCAACTGTGAGGAGCCGCTGGTCATTGATGACGAGGCCCTCGCTGCCGGAGAGATCCAGTGCCCCAACTGTGAGACCCGCTTCTCTCTGGACCTGTCCGACGACACTGTGGAGGCGGACGAGGAGGAGTAAGCACTCTTCCGTCAATCAATCGCATAAATGCCGCAAAGCGGAAGCTTTGCGGCATTTTTATGCCAAATGTGTTTCCATTGCGTGGCTGTCAAGGTTTTACCCGCATGTCTGGATCTATCCCGACCATACTAAATGCCGGATGGCACATCCAAATCATCGGATGATGGGGAGGAAACAGCGATGAATGGGAGATGGCTGGGCCTGTGCGGGGCCGTGGTGATGACAGTTTCTCTGGCCTCCTGCAGCGCCAAGGGGCAGGAGAACGGGGTGGGTATGCTGAACAATACCGGCATGTCCGCCGCGGGCTACCGGACCTCAACATCGACTGGACGGCAGTATTTGCCGGACAGCCGATACTATGCTGACGGAGATGGTACCGTGAAGCGCTATCGCCAAGCGGGCAGCAGCGAGTGGGAGCAGCTGGGCAAGGCCTTGGAAGATAGCTGGAACGAATTGATGAAAGGTACGGAAAATACCCTGAAAGACGCAGGCAAGGATACCAAAAATGCTGCCAAGGACATTGGGCAGGGGGTAGAAAATGCCGCCAAAGATGCCAAGACAGATATGGAAAAGATGACCGGGAAATAATCTCTGCCAGCACTGCGGCGGCGCACCGGAACTGTTCCGGCGCGCCGCCGCGTGTGTTCTGTATTATCCCTGTGGCATGGATAGTCCGTGGACAAAGCCGTTCATCTGGGGAGAGAGGACTTCCCCGCCCACCACTTTGTCCCGGTAGATCAAAAGGTTGGCCTGTACGCCCGTCTCCCCAGAGGGATAATTGGTGATTTCATAGGTGTACCGCTTGACCCGTTTTCCGGCATATTTGGTCAAATCGAATCCCTGAGCGGTTTGCAGCTCCAAATATTCGTCATAGCTCTCGTCCATCTCTTTGGGGATGGTAAGCTCCTCTGTGACCAGAGGTTCCTGGTTTACCTGCCAGCCGTATTGACTCAAAAACGAGACCCGGTCTTCGTTGGAACTGATCCCTGTAGTGTCCGGGGCGGTACTGGCGGCCACCGTGGGCAGGGCGGGGGGATCGAGATTCATCACCAGTCCGGCGCAGCACAGCAGCGCCGCGGCGGCCACGCTGATCGCCAGCTTTCGCCTTGGCAGTCTGGCGGTAAGAATAAACACAGCGCATTCTCCTTCCACATCCAGCATCTTGGTGCAGTTTATGTACCAAAGGACCGGAATATTCATGGCTGGGGAGTGCTTTTGTGGGAGAGAATGGGTTTTGATTGAAATTTTTTCTCTCCCTTGGTAAAATGAACCGAAACATACCACATAAGCGAGGAGGTATCAACCGTGGCGATGGAACGTCTGGATAAGCTTCTGGCATCTACAGGACGTTGGTCCCGCAAAGAGGTCAAGGAACTCATTGCCCGGGGACGAGTGCTGGTGGACGGACGCCCCGCGGGACGGCCGGAGGATAAATGCGAGCCCCAGAGCGCCTGCATCCAAGTGGATGGGGAGGTCGTGGACTGCGCTCCTTGTGTGTACATCATGCTGCATAAGCCAGCCGGGCTGCTTTCCGCTACTCAGGATAAGAAGCAGTCCACCGTGCTGGATCTGCTGCCAGAGCATCTGCGCCGCCGGGGACTGTTTCCGGTGGGACGGTTGGATAAGGATACGGAAGGGCTGCTGCTGCTCACCGATGACGGCCCTCTGGGCCACGACCTGCTCTCTCCCCGCAAACATGTGGATAAGGTCTATTATGCCCGAGTGGATGGACAGATTGATAAAGAAGATGTCCGGATCCTGTCCCAGGGCATGACATTGGGAGACGGCCTGGTCTGCCTTCCTGCCGGCCTGGAGCCTCTGGGCGATGGAAGTGAGTGTCTGGTCACTCTCCGGGAGGGAAAATACCACCAGGTCAAACGGATGCTGGCTGCCCGGGGCAAGCCGGTACTTTACCTCAAACGGCTGTCCATGGGGCCGCTGAAGCTGGATGAAAAGCTGGAAAAAGGCCAGTGGCGGTTCCTGACAGAGCAGGAAGTACAGGGCCTCAAGGCCGCTCGAGGATGAAGAGACAAAAAAATTGTGCGTTTTGAACAAAAAAATGGGACAACCCCCTTGCCAAAACCGGGGGCGTACCGTTATAATGTCAATAGTGTTATGAGAATAACTTGGGAGGGATTATCGTGTCCAGCAGGATGTTTCAAGGAGTCGTGCTCCAAATGAAGGACAGCATCGATCGCATGGTAGGCGTGATCGATGCAGACGGAATCGTGGTGGCCTGCAGTGAGCTCACTTGTATTGGAGAGCATTGGTCTGGCGCTGTCGCCGCGGTCAACTCCTCGGACAATGCCACAGCCCATTTTGAGGGCAAGACCTTTAAACCCCTTGCCGGTTGGGGGGCCCAGTTTGATTATGCCGCGTTTGTAAAGGGCGAGGATGATCTGGCCGGGGCGCTGTGCGCCATGGCGGTAGTGGCATTCAACGGCGCCAAGACTTATTATGAAGAAAAGCATGATAAGGCTACTTTTGTAAAGAATATTATCTCCGACAACATCCTGTTGGGAGATATTTATACCCAGGCCAAGGAGCTCCACTTCGTCTCCGAGGCTCCCCGTGCCGCCTTCCTGGTGCGCCAGCTGGGTCCTGCCGATGTGACTACCATCGACGTGATCCAGAACCTCTTCCCGGACAAGCAGACGGATTTCGTCATCTCCATCAACGAGACTGACGTGGCCCTCATTAAGCAGCTGCCCGAGGGAGCGGACGCCAAGGAGCTGCAGAAGATCGCCAAGCAGATCGCTACTGCCGTGACCCAGGAGCTGGGTATCAAGGTTGTGATCGGTATCGGTACGGTGGTCAACCATATCCGCGATCTGGCCCGGGCCTATAAAGAGGCCGGAGTGGCCATCGATGTGGGCAAGGTGTTTGACACCGAAAAGACGGTTATTAACTATGAGAATCTGGGTATTGGCCGTCTGATCTATCAGCTGCCCACGATTCTGTGTCAGATGTTCCTCCAGGAGGTCTTTAAGAAGAATCCCATTGACGCCCTGGATCAGGAGACTCTGCTCACTATCAACAAGTTCTTTGAGAACAACCTGAACGTGTCCGAGACAGCCCGTAAGCTGTTCGTACACCGTAATACGCTGGTCTATCGTCTGGAGAAGATCAAGAAGCTGACTGGACTGGATCTGCGTGAGTTTGACGATGCCATCACCTTCAAGGTGGCTCTGATGGTCAAGAAGTATCTGATTTCCCGGGGAATTGAGTCCTGATGCACTGATTTTCCGGCGGTCTCACGCCCTTCCTTAAAGACAGGACGAGGCCTCCGTCTGCCCTGAGGCAGGCGGAGGCCTTTTTGTATTTCCTGAGGGAAATCGGAAAAGGTGACATAAAACCGCAATTTCCCATTGACAAGGGAAGGGTTACGGGTGTAACCTAAATAGTGAAATCTTTCCCGGGAAATGTGCTCCAAAGAGGGAACAAACTTTCCTGGTTATCGTCAAAAATTATGACAGCTATTTTAAGTATACGAGGGTTTACATATTATGATACGTTTTATTGACGTCTACAAAGAATACGACAACGGAACCAAGGCCCTGAAGGGGGTCAATATGCGCATTGACGATGGTGAATTTGTCTTTCTGGTAGGCCCCTCTGGCTCTGGAAAGTCTACCATCATTAAGCTGATTACCGGTGAGATCGCCCTGACCCAGGGCAAACTCATGGTCAACGGATACAGCATGAGCAACATCAGCCCCAAGCAGGTGCCTCTGATGCGCCGCACGCTGGGTATCATTTTCCAGGATTTCCGTCTGATCGAGAAAAAGACAGTATACGAAAACCTGTCCTTTGCCATGCGGGCGATCGGCGCGTCCAACCGGGACCTGAAGCGGCGCATCCCCTATGTGCTGCAGCTGGTGGGCCTGGAGCAGAAGGCGGACCGGTATCCCGGACAGCTCTCCGGCGGCGAGCAGCAGCGTGTGGCCATTGCCCGGGCTCTGGTGAACAACCCCAATATGATCATTGCCGACGAGCCGACCGGTAACCTGGACCCCAACCGCTCGCTGGAAATCATGATGCTGCTGGAGCGCATCAATGAGTTGGGGACTACCGTGCTGGTGGTGACTCACGAGAAGAATCTGGTCAACCGCTTTGGAAAGCGGGTCGTGGCCATCGAGGATGGCCGAATCATCAATGACGAAACGGGTGGGTACTACAATGGCGAAAAAATTTGATCTGGGATATTATTGCAGCGAAGGTGTCCACTCTATTTTTACCCATGGATTTATGTCTTTTGCTGCCGTATGTATGATCGTGGCTTGTCTGCTGATCATGGGGTCTTTCTCCCTGGTTGCAGTCAACCTGGACAACATGCTGGGTGATCTGGAAGCGGAAAATATTTTCCTGGCTTATGTGGATGAAACTTACACAGAGGAGCAGTCCCGTGCGCTGCAATCGGAGATTGAGGCGGTGCCTAACGTATCTGACGTCACTTTTGTGACCAAGGGTGAGGCCATGGAGGACTACAAGGCAGGACGGGAGAACAATCCCCTGGTGGCCGACCTGCCTGATGAGGTACTTCGGGACCGCTTTGAGATCCATGTGAAGGATATTGAACAGATGGAAGCTGCGGTAGAGCAGGTGAAGCTGATCCCGGGTATTGTAAACACCCGTGCAGCACTCGATATCGCTCAGGGCTTCGTCACGGTGCGCAACATTGCTGCCGGCGTAGCTATCGTGCTGGTCAGTATTCTGGCGGTAGTCTCCCTGTTTATTATTGCAAACACCACCAAACTGGCCTTCTTCTATCGCCGGGAGGAGATCGCCATCATGAAGATGTGCGGTGCTACCAACGCATTTATCCGATGGCCTTTCATTGTGCAGGGTATGATCCTGGGACTGGCCGGTGCGGTTGTAGCATTTTTCCTCCAGTGGGGTGTATATGAACTGGTAGGCAAGGCGGTCATTCAGTCCGACGGAATGTCCCTGGTTACCATCCTTCCCTTTACTTCGCTGATCGTTAACATCCTGCCTGTGTTCTGCGGTGCGGGACTGCTGATCGGTGTTGTGGGATCGGTGCTGGCCATCCGGAAGTTCCTGCAGGTTTAACGGGAAAGGAGTATTGCAGTGCGGCCGAAAAAGCAGCGTATTTTCATGGGCGTGATGGCAAGTGTGCTGGTTGTCTTGATGCTTCTGCCCATGCTGGCAAATATTTTAGTTCGATAACAGGAGGCAGGCAATGGAACAGAAGAAAACCAAAAACTGGAAAACGATTGTAAAGCGCCTGCTGGTGGTGGCTCTGGTGCTGTCCCTGGCCATCCCCCTGGTGCCCCAGACTATGGTAGTTCCCGCTTCGGCTGTAACTCAGGCGGAAATTGATGAACTGAAGGATAACGCTTCTGATCTGCGCGATCAGCAGAAGGAGCTGCAGAATCAGTTGGCAGCCATCAAGGAAGACAAAAACAAGGCCCTGGAGCAGAAGACTCTGCTGGAGCAGCAGATCAACGCGACCCAGGCGGAAATCGATACCATTCAGACTCAGATCTCCAAATACGACGAGCTTATTGCCCAAAAGCAGGTGGAGCTGGCCGAGGCGGAGGAGAAGGAGCAGGCCCAGTATGAGCTGTTCTGTGAGCGTGTGCGCTACATGGAGGAGCAGGGTGAGGTCTCCTATTGGTCTATCCTGTTTTCCTCCAAGGACTTTGCAGACCTGCTGGACAATGCCATGATGGTGGAAGAGATCATGGACTATGACAACCAGGTCATGGATGAGCTCATTGCCATCCGGGAGCAGATCGCGCAGGATAAGGCGGATTTGGAGACTGCCCGCCAGGAGCAGCAGGCGGCCAAGGACGAGCAGGAGGCTGCCAAGGCCAGCCTGAAGACGCAAAAATCTGAAGTTGACGCGCTGATCGATCAGATCAGCAGCCAGCAGGCTGAGGTGGAAAAGGCAGAAGCTCAGCTGAGGGCGGCGGCCGATGCAGTGGATAAGGAGATTGCGGCTGCGGAGAAGGAACTGGCCAGCCAGATCTCCAACGTAGTCAGCGAATCGGGCTTTATGTGGCCTCTACCTGGCTATAATACCCTTTCTTCCCTCTTTGGAGGCCGGACCCACCCGGTGACCGGACGGCCCAACAATCACACCGGCATTGACATTCCTGCTCCGGCTGGTACCTCCATTCTGGCGGCCAAGAGCGGTGTGGTAACCACCTCTACTTATAACAGCTCTTACGGCAACTACGTAGTGGTCAGCCACAGCGACGGTACCTCTACCCTGTATGCCCACATGAGTCGCCGTGGCGTGTCCAAGGGACAGACGGTGTCTCAGGGCCAGGTAGTGGGCTATGTGGGAACCACTGGTTCTTCCACCGGTAACCACCTCCACTTCGAGATCCGTGTGAACGGCAGCCGTGTGGACCCGGTGAACTACTTCCTGGGCAGCATGACTTTGTATGCCACCAGCGGCGGCGTAAAGAAGAAGCTGTAACGAACACATAATACATCCCCCCTTCCGCATAACGTTGCGGGAGGGGGGATGCGTTTTGTTGGGACAGCTGGTGTTCAGTCCCGATGGCCGGGAGCGGGCAGAGCGGCATGACCTGTATGGACTGGGTGTGCTCCAGGTCCGGGTGCGGCCCGGCGGCTGGCGGGAGAAGGGACGGCTGCGCCGCGGCGGAAAGCGGCTGGCTCAAGGCGGAGTGCGGCGAGTCCTGGTTCCACGGGGCTTTGACCAGTGGCCTGTGCTGGAGCGCTGGGGGCTGAGCGGCGTAGATCCTGTCCCGTTTCTGCGCTTTTATACCCCACAGATCGTGTTGGCTGTGTTGAAGCGGCGGGGGATCCCTCCGGAGAGCGCTACCGTAGCCCTTCGAAGCCGGAGCGTGGACCGGGATATGGCCCGAACAGCTCAGCTGTTGTGTCCCTTAGTACGTCAGGTAGCTGTCAACGCGCCCCAGGGCGGGGAGGAGCTGTCTTTATGGCTTCGCAGGGAATACGGCCTGCCAGTGCAGCCGGATGGAACGGAGGTGTCCCTGGCGGTCTACTTTGACGGAGAGGGAGCGGGGGAGAAGGATCTGCTGCTGTGGGGGACAGCGCCTCAGATGGGAGAGGTGATCCCCCAGGCAGAGGCATTGGCTCCCCAGGACCGGCAGGATCTGTGCCTCTTGGCGGCTCTGTGGGAAACGGGAAAAATTGGTAAATTTGAGCTAGAATTTACTTGACACAGGGCGGAAAAGTAACTATAATAACACAGACTGTATCCTTATAACTTTTTATAGTTACCCTGTATATTTGACCGGGTCCGGAGGCGCTGCCCTCCGGCCTAAGTTTGGAAAGGTGTGCGAGATATCATGGCGAAAGAATATAAACTGACTCCTCAGCGCCTGCAGGAGCTGCAGGACGAGCTGGTCTATCTGAAGACGGTGCGCGAGAAGGAGGTTGCGGAGCTGATCAAGGAGGCCCGCTCCTTCGGCGACCTGAGCGAGAACAGCGAGTACGATGAGGCTAAGACCGAGCAGGGCAAGCTCTACTCCCGCATTGCTGAGGTGGAGGAGATTCTGAGCAACTATGTAGTCATTGACGAGAGCGACGACGGCGGCAACTATGTGCGCATCGGCTCCACCGTGACCGTGCTGGACAAGGAGTTTGACGAGGAGCTGGTCTATAAGATCGTAGGCTCCCAGGAGGCCGATCCCATGAACGGGGTCATCTCCGAGGACTCTCCCTTTGGCCGTGCCCTGCTGGGTAAGAATGTGGGCGACGACGTGGTTGTGGACGCTCCCGCCGGCAGCGTGGAGTACAAGCTGCTGAAGGTAGAGCGGTAAGAATACAAACTCCGGAATCCCGGAGAGAAAGAGATAGGAGTGCGCGCATACATGGCCGAGAAGAATAACAACGCGGTTCCCCAGGAGGAGAACCTGTCCCAACTGCTTCAGATCCGCCGGGACAAGCTGAAGGACCTGCAGGAGAGCGGCAACGATCCCTTCCAGATTACCCGCTATGCGGTGGACAACGATTCCGCCAATATCAAGGAAAATTTTGACGCCCTGGAGGGTCAGCCGGTGTCCATTGCCGGCCGCCTCATGTCCAAGCGCGGCATGGGCAAGGTGTCCTTCTGTGATCTGCAGGACAAGTCCGGCCGCATCCAGCTCTACGCCCGGAAGGACGAGATGGATGAGGAGGAATATAACCGCTTTAAGAAGTACGACATCGGCGATATCGTGGGCGTGCAGGGCGAGGTGTTCCGCACCCAGCGTGGCGAGATGTCTGTCCGTGTGCAGAAGGTGACCCTGCTGAGCAAGTCCCTGCTGCCCCTGCCTGAGAAGTTCCACGGCCTGACCAACACGGAGCTGCGTTACCGCCAGCGCTATGTGGACCTGATCGTCAACCCCGAGGTGAAGCGGAATTTCATCATCCGCTCCCAGTTTATCAAGTACGTCCGTGACTTCATGGATGCCCGTGGCTTCATGGAGGTGGAGACCCCTGTTCTCAACACCATCTCCGGCGGCGCCACTGCCCGGCCCTTCATCACCCACCACAACACCCTGGATATCGACATGTATATGCGTATCGCCACCGAGCTGCCCCTGAAGCGGCTCATCGTGGGCGGCATGGACCGGGTGTATGAGATCGGCCGTATCTTCCGCAATGAGGGCATGGACCCCAAGCACAATCCTGAGTTCACCACCATCGAGCTCTATCAGGCCTATGCCGATTTCAACGACATGATGGATCTTTTCGAGGAACTGCTGTCCTCCGCCGCGCAGAAGATCCTGGGCACCTATCAGGTGGAGTGGCAGGGCGAGAAGATCGACCTGACCCCCGGCTGGCCCCGTATGCCCATGCACGAAGCGGTCAAGAAGTACTGCGGCATCGACTTTATGGCCATCACCTCCGACGAGGAGGCCGTGGCTGCCGCCAAGTCCATCGGCGTAGAGCTGCCTGAGACCGCCGACAAGACCTGGGGCAACGCTCTGTACGAGTGCTTTGACCAGAAGGTGGAGGAGAAGCTCATTCAGCCCACCTTTATCACCATGCACCCCGTGGACGTGTCCCCCCTGGCCAAGCGCTCTCCCAGCGATCCTCGTCTCACCGAGCGCTTCGAGCTGTTCATCTGCCACAGTGAGATGGGCAACGCCTTCTCCGAGCTCAACGACCCCATTGACCAGCGCCAGCGCTTCCAGAAGCAGGTGGAACTGCGGGACAAGGGCGACGACGAGGCCGGTATGATGGACGAGGACTTCCTCACCGCTCTGGAGTACGGTCTGCCCCCCACGGGTGGTCTGGGCATCGGCATCGACCGCTGCGTCATGCTGCTGACCAACTCCGACTCCATCCGTGAGGTCATTCTGTTCCCCACGATGAAGCCATTGGACAAGTAAAGCACAATATGTAGTGTCTGACGGAAACGGACAACACAAGATGAAGCAAAAGGGGCTTGCGACTACAACTTTTTTACAACTTTTGCTTGAAACCAGACGACACCAGACGGGCCAAAATGAAGGGCAAATCCGCGTTCGAGATGCGGATTTGCCCTTTTTTGTAATTTTCACATCAGCACCAAATTGCCTTTGATCACTTCTGCTTTTTCCTTCATGTTTTCCTGCGTGATATGGGTGTAGATGTCCATGGTGGTGGAGAAATCAGCATGTCCCATCACTTGCTGGATGAACTTAATGTCATTTGTGCTCTCGCAAAGTCTGGTGCAGAAGGTGTGCCGTAAATTATGTACGCTGAAATGAGGCAATAGATCCGGCTCACGGTCTTCCAATTCTGCTTGGTCCATTTCTTCGGCGTTGTAGGCGATGGAGATGCGCTCAATGGCCCGGTTGATGTTGTGGGCACTGAGAAAGTAACCAGAGCGGTTTCGGAAGAGGAAACCATGATAGCCGTTCATCACGAGATCCTCCGGGTACAAGGCGTCCATCACTTCAATCAGCGCACGGAGCTGTTCGGCAACCTCCGGATACAGGATGGGAATAGTGCGAGTACCGCTTGCCGTTTTGGGAGTGGTAATGTGAAAGCCTGCTTTCCCATCAATGACCCGATAAATCAAGTTGTGATTCACGGAGATAGTGTTGTTCTCCAGATCCACATCGTTTTTGGTTAACCCAGTACACTCTCCCACACGCAGTCCCGTACCAAGCAGCACGACCATGACGGGCAGCCAGTGACTATACATTGGCGATTTGGAAATGAAGCGCAGGAAGTTCTTCTGCTGCTCCTTGGTCAACGCAATCCTTGTTTTTGCAGGCTTTCCGCTTCCATCGGATTTTAGAGAACGGTAAACACCCTTGCTGGGGTTCTTTCGGATATAGTCATCATCGACTGCCAATTCAAGTGCGGGATGAACCAGATTATTGATGCTTTCCAGCGAGTTGATTGCAAAGCCCTTTTTCAAAAGCTTAGTGTAAAATGTCAGGATATCGCTTTTACGAATATTGGGCAGAGGAGTGTTAGCAAACGGCTCGTCCTTAATATAACTGCTCCAAAGGTATTCGTAATTTGCCCGCGTGGAAGCCTTCAACTGGAGTTTCGTATCCATGAGAACTTTGAACATGTCATTTAGGGTGATTTTCATGGCCTCTTGGGTACGAACGCCGTCATCGGCATCTTTCGTGAGTTGCTTTTCTTTTGCGCGAAGAGCGGCTAAGTCAGTATCGTAAATGTACTTTTTCTTTTTCCCCAGCATATAGACAAACATATAGCTGCCGTCTGAACGCTGGGTTTCGCCTGGCCGGAGATTGCGGCCCTTGTTGTCTTTTCTAATTTTGGGCATAAATTGATACCTCCCGATGGTTGGTGTGCTGTTGCGCCCCTGGTGGGCAGGATTCTGTCAGCATGAGATCTCGTAAAGATATTCCTTTACGCGCTGAACGCTCCAGAGGACACGAGAATTCATGGTGATGCGAGCATGGGCAAGGTCGCCGATCTGAACGGCAGTGTGCCGCCCGCAGTCGAGCAGCTTGCAGAGCGATTCCGTATCTACCGCCAAGCACTGCTCAGGCGAAAGGTCATTGGGTTTTCTTTTCTCCATAATTGCCCTCCTTTATTTGCAATTACATATATCCTCTACTGTTTGTAGGGAAAGGTTTTCAACAAAAACAATGAAGTCATTTAAATTCATCGGGAAGTATCAGGTCTCTTCCAAAGGCCATTTCCTGCGCCGGGCTTTTCCGCCGCGTATTGTCAGGGCCTGCTATGCAGTATTTCAGCCATGGGCGTGCTCCATGCAGTCATCACACACTATCCACAACCCCTGTATCACACCAAAGGAAAAGATTATAGGGTCTGTCAAGGTACAAAAGGAGCACAGACAGGCGGTGGAGCCACACGCCATATCTATACGCTTTATATATAGGGACGGAACGGGTTGAATTCTGCAAATTCTCATTTTTTATTCTCAGACAGATACAAAGAAATAATTAAAACACTATATATAGATAACAACACTTGACTAACACTATATATTGTGCTAAACTTGATTCGTAATTGATTTTTGTGCGCCTCCCGTATGGGATACAGACCTAAGTTCTGTACCGCAGGCCAAAGGCCCGCATTGCACACGCAGTTAAGATTGTACTTGTGCCAGTAGTATTACTGCGCCCGTATGGGTCGGTATATTACTGGCTTTTTTCTATTTTCAGGGAATGCCCATTCCCTATTGGCGAGGATGACTTTGGTTCACAGGTTGCTGTGGACAGCAGGCGTATGCCGTAGTCACCCTCGCTTATTTTTTTGCCCAAATGCCGGAAGCGGCTTTGAGGATATATCAAAAATCAGAAAGGCAGGTATACAAATGAACACGAAAATGCCGAACCATGACATCATGGTGAAAGAGAAAAAATCGAACGAGAGTTGGAGGAAGTTCAAGAAACTGCAGCAGCCTATCAAGAGGCAGTGCCCGGTGATGAAGGCGCACGTCGTTCCTCGCCCGACGAGGAGGGGGTGCTGAGTATGCCGGATAGCTGTGCGGCATTGAAGGAAACGCATCAACCACGGGTATTGGTCGAGACCGCAGACTTATCCGAAAAGGAATGGCTCGCTTATCGGCGAAAAGGAATTGGTGGCAGTGATGTGGCTGCGCTGCTGGGTATATCACCCTGGCGGACGGCCCGTGACCTGTACTACGACAAGCTGAATATTGCAGCGGTTGAGGACAACGAAGAAAACTGGGTTGCTTTGGAAATGGGGCATCTGCTGGAGCCGCTAGTGGCGAAAATTTTCCAGCACCGGACCGGCTACAAGATCTATCAGGTCAAGAAGATGTTCCAGCACCCCAAGTATCCCTGGATGCTGGCGGATGTGGACTACTTTGTGGAACTTCCGGATGGTACGACCGCAATTCTGGAAATCAAAACCACAAACTACAATGCCAAGGATCACTGGTGGCTGAATGGGGAAGAAACTGTTCCGGTCTACTACGAAACCCAGGGGCGCCATTACATGGCCGTCATGGATGTGAATCGCTGCTTCTTCTGCTGTCTGTACGGCAACAACGAGGAAGAAACCATCATTCGTGAGATTCGCCGCGACGAGGCTTATGAGGATGAGATGATTTTCTTGGAACAACATTTCTGGGAGAACCATGTCCTTGCCAAAACACCGCCGCCCTATACCGAGGAGGGCGATCTTGTAATTGAAAGCGTGCGCCGGCATACGGGCCCTGCGGATAAGGACGCCCCTGTGGTGACCTTTGATTATTCTCTGACTGCCAAGCTGATGCGGTATCTCCAGCTCCAAGAAGAAAAGAAACGTGCTGAAAAGAACAGCAAGGAAATCGATGCGGATATGCAGCGGCTGAAGGGAGCACTGATTGCCGAAATGGGCAAGAGCTGCAAAGCCATTTGCCAGCAGGACGGCATAAATTATACGGTCACCTACAATCCGGTGCGGAAGCCTAACATCGACAAGGACAATCTGATCCGATTGAAACTGGATCATCCTGATATCTACGAGCAGTATGTCACGATCTCGGAGTTTCGCCGGTTCAGTGTGAAAGCTGATACCAAGGCGGCTTAAAGGAGGGAAAAAAGAAGTGATCCATAAAGGAACTTATGACGGGACGATTTATCACAACCCGGCAAATCGGTTCTGCATTATCAGTGTGAAGACTGCTGACAAAGAGGTGCCGCTGGAGGCCCGTTCTACCCGCCGCTACAGAGACCATCTGATCCGCTTTGTGGCGACCGGCTATGAACTGCCCCGCACGGATGCGGTGGAGCTGGAACTGGACGGTGAATGGAAGCAGGGCAAGTATGGTATGCAGCTTCAGGTGGAGCAGTGGCGCGAGATCGTCCCTCGCACCAAAAGCGGTGTGGAGGGGTATCTGGCATCGGGCCTTATCAAAGGAATCGGGCCTGCGACCGCCGCGCTGATTGTATCCCGATTTGGAGAGGACACGCTGGACATTCTGCAGAAGCAGCCGGAACGGCTTTTGGAAATCAAGGGTATCACGGAAAGCAAGCTGGAGGAGATTAAGACCTCCTATGCGGAGAGCCGGATGCTGCAGGATCTTTTGGTTCTGCTCTCCCCGTTTAAGATCACGCCGAAAACGGCGCTCAAGATCTATCAGTATTTCGGGCCGGCCAGTGTGGACATCTTGAAAAAGAGTCCGTTTGAACTGTGCCAGATATCTGGATTCGGCTTTTTGCGTGTAGATGCCATTGTTCAGAAGAACGGCGGTGACCTCCATGACCCCATGCGGGTCAAAGGAGCACTGTTCTGGGCGCTGGAAGATGGCAAAGGCTCCAAAGGGCACCTGTTCTTGCCCGGGGAAACCCTGCAGAAAGAGGCACTTCGGCTGCTCAACAACAAGATTCCTGTGCCGGCACTTCGCCTTCAGGCGCAGGAAGTCGCAGATGTGCTGCAGGACATGATTCTCAAAGGAGAAGTGGTGTCGGTCAAGGATAACATCTATCTGCCCCGGGTGTTTGCACAGGAGGACGAGACCGCCCGCCGCATTGCTATGCGGTTGGTGGAGCCGTCGGAACCGGAGCGGATCGAGCGGGTACTGGAACGGGTCAAGCGTGAGATGGGCGTGGTGTTGTCTTCCAAACAGGAGGCTGCCGTCTATGCGGCGTACCGCCACAATCTTTCCATTATCACAGGCTCTCCCGGTACCGGAAAAACAACGGTTCTGAAAACGATCCTGGAGGTATATCGCCGGCTGCACCCTGACGGCCAAATCGTCTTAATGGCGCCGACGGGCAGAGCCAGCCGCCGTATGGCAGAGAGCACCGGCTTTGATATGGCCCGGACACTTCACAGTGGTTTGGGTCTCGGCAGCGAAGAGGACGATGTCAACCGAACGAAACAGCAGGAGCCGTTGTCGGCTGATCTGATCATCGTGGACGAGTTTTCCATGGTAGATATGTGGCTGGCAGATAAATTCTTCTCTCGTATCAAGGACGGGGCACGAATCGTGCTTGTAGGCGACCCGGACCAGCTTCCCAGCGTGGGAGCCGGAAATGTGTTCCGTGAGTTGATTGACTGCAAGTTGGTGCCTGTCACTGTGCTGGATCAGATTTTTCGCCAGTCCAAAGACAGCCTGATAGCCTACAATGCCAAGTTTATCAACGAGGGCAATACCAAGCTGTACTATGGGCCGGATTTCATGTTCATGGCGAGCGATAACCAGGCGGATGCCGCCGAGCGGATTATCTCCCGTTATTGCAGAGAGATTGAGGAAAGCGGCATCGACCGGGTGCAGATTCTGTCGCCCTTCCGCTCAGAAGGTGCGGCATCAGCGGAACAGCTCAACGAGGCCATCCGTGAAGTGGTCAACCCGTTTCGCTCCGCCGAAGACGAGATCAAAATCGGCGTCAAAGTTTTCCGGGTCAATGACCGTATTATGCAGACCAAGAACACCGCAAAGGTGTCCAATGGTGATCTGGGCTTTATCCGTTATATCAAAGACGGTGAGAACGGAAAGCGTGTGGGCCTCGATTTTGGAGTTGGCCGAGAACTGGAATACAGCGTAGAGGATATGGTCAATCTGGACCTTGCCTATGCCACCACCATCCATAAGTCTATGGGTTCTGAGTATGAAACGGTTATCATGCCGCTTTTGAAAGCGCATAGCATCATGCTCTACCGCAACCTGCTCTATACCGGAATCACCCGTGCTAAAAAGCGTGTGGTGCTGATTGGACAGAAGCAGGTGCTGTTCATGGCGATTCACCGCAACGAGATCAGCAAGCGAAATACGCTGCTGGGCGCACGCATTGGCATGTATTTTAAGGCCTATGCCAGACGCGCCGGCATCCCGCTCCCGAACGAAGCGGAAAAAGAATTGAAATACGCAGGTTAAAAAGGGACGTAAAGTGCAGAAAAAGCACAGTGCGTCTCCTATTTTATTTAACAGGAAGGGGTTTGCAAAATGAACGAAAGCAGCAATGCCAAAACCATGTATGAGGCCGTACCCGCCGTAGCAGAGTTGAACAAGGTGCCGGGCTTTGACCCGCTCAAGTTCCTCCGCCGCACCAAGGACAGTATGAGGTTGGATCTGCCCTATCAGAAGCTGTGGTTCCGCATGGCCCATCCCAACGGGCGTATGCGCGTGACGGCGCTGCGGATCACCGAGCAGATGGCGATTTTCGAGGCCCGTGTGTTCTTGGATCGCAGCGATGCTGAGCCTTTCAGCATGAGCGTGGCCCAACAGCAGCTTCAGGACAACCGGGACTTTATCCGAGGCGCCCAGAATGAGGCTTTGAGCCAGGCGCTCACGGATGCCGGCTTCGGTATTCAACTCATCAGCGCCGACGCACAGGCCACCGCCGAGAAAAAGACAGCTGCGACTACTCCTGTTCAGGCGGAGCGCACGGAACCGCGGCAGGTGCCTGCCAGCGCCCCTCAGAAGCCTGCTACGCCCTCTGTGGGGGAATTCCCGGCCAACGACCTTAAAACCCAGCAGAGGACGCCTGTGGCCCCGGAAACGGCTGTGACGGCTCCGCCTGTGGAGCTGGTAGAACAGCGGCTGCCGGTGGAGCCTGTTAAGGCGGAGAAAGTGGTGCCCACGGATACTGTGATGGCTGCTGCTGAGCCGGGAGCCGTGGAGCAGACGGATGAACTGTCGCTGCCCACCCAAAAGGCTGAGATGCGAATCGAACCCAAGGGCAACGATGCACCTGCGCAGGACGAGGCTCCGACCTACACGCAGAATACTCCTGTGGAAGAGCTTCTGCAGGTGATGACGCTGGAACAGGCCAGACAGGTCGTTGTGGATGATGGCATCTGCCGTGGCATGACGATCGCGCAGGTGGCGGAGAAACGCCCGGTCAATCTGCGCTTTTATCTCATTCCGGGCAAGAGCAAGAACAACCTGGTGCGCGCTGCCGCCCAGCTGGTGCTCGATTCTCTTCAGAAGGCTGGCTGATATGAACCCCAGCGAGGGTACAAAGGGAGGAATGACAGATGGGCTCATACCCGGATGAATTTCCGTTCAATATCATGGATGTCGTGGAACTGCTGCACCTGCGTATCAGGCGCCAGCAGTCAAATAGTGTCTATGTGGATTGCCCGTTCTGTGGCGATCGCCGGGGAAAGATGAATGTCAATTTCGTCAAAAATGTGTGGCGCTGCAATTACTGCGGCGAGCATGGCGGAATGCTTGGGCTGTATGCACGGCTCAACAATACGACGACCTCGGACGCTTACTGGGAAATAGCAGAAGCTTTGTGCGACAACTGCCATGAAGAACATATACGCTCCGGGAATGAAGCTCCTAAGCTGGTGGTCAGCACCGGGTCCTCGCTTTCGGGGGCCCGGGCTGACGCCGGCCGTCATTCTACTTCCGAGCGAAAAACTGTACCGCAGTCGGAGAAAGCGAGCCCTGCGGAGATCCATCAGACGCTATCCCTGCTGTTGGCCCAGCTTACACTGCGGCCAGCTCATAGGGAGCACCTTCGTTCACCCAAGCGTGGGCTGTCTGATGAACAAATTGAATCGCTGGGCTTTAAGAGCACCCCGCCGCCCTTTTTGTGCCGCTCTATTACGGCGCGTCTGATACAGATGGGCTGTAAGGTGGAAGGTGTCCCAGGGTTCTACCGCGATGACTGCGGCTACTGGACCATGGCCTTTTATAAAAAAACATCTGGAATCTTGATTCCAGCCGTTGGTTTTGACGGCAGATTACAGGGGTTTCAAATCATGCTGGATGTGCCGCTGAAGGACAAAGATGACCCGCCGGAAAAAGCTGGCGCCAAATACATCTGGTTTTCTTCTTCTTCCAAGAGAGACGGCGCTTCATCGGGAAGCCCGGTACACCTGGTTGGTGATCCGTCTGCCCGTGTGGTGTATGTCATTGAGGGGTTGCTGAAAGCCGACATATCCCACTGTTTGACTGGACGCACCTTTGCTGCGATTGCCGGAGCCAATAACACAAGTCCACTGGAACCGTTATTTGCCCTTCTGGCGCAGAGCGGTACAGAGGAGATCATAGAAGCCCACGATATGGACAAGTACAATAACCAAATGACCATGGCGGGAGCCTCAAAAATCTATCTGACAGCCCGAAAGTACGGAATGAATTGCAGGCGGCTGACATGGAATCCCAACTATAAGGGGTTTGACGATTGGCAGCTTGCCTTGCGCCGGGAAAATCAGCGAAGAAAGGAGTTGGAAAAAAAGACATTCAAAGAACAGTACCTCAATGGCTGGTGTGAGCTGGCGCATATTGAGGACTGCACCGAGCAATGGCAGCACCTGGCAGAGAGGAGTATCAGTTTAACCGAATATTTGGGTCTGACCCGGGAAGAGCATGAAGATTTTCTGCGCCATGGCAGGAAGGCGCTTGGCGTCCTTCTGGAACCCCAGCGCAGGAAACAGCGATTTGTGCTCTATCAGCTGGAACTGGACGAGCAGAGAGCGATTCCGTTTGCTTTCAAGGATATGGAAGCGGTAAGAAAGGCCGGCTATGAGCAGCCGCCTGCGGCTCAATATCGCATGGTCTGGACGGGAGAAGTCTATTGTCCGACCGAGCAAAGTGATGCCGAGGTATTGAAACGCCTGTTTTCAGAACTCAGTGTGGGGTTGCCGGAAGACTGCAACGGACGGCCAATGTCTCTTTCTGATGTTGTGGAACTAGAGTATCCCATGAAACGAATTTACTACTATGTGAACGGAGATACACAGTTTCAACAGGTGAAATTTTCTCCAATGCTCGCCAAAAAGAAGGGTTCGGGAGGAGCATGAGCAGATTGATGGTTGTTGTAAAAGGAACGAAGAAGGGACAGTTGGAGGCGCTTTTGGAGCAATGCGTTCAGCTGGATGCGGATGTGCGCCCCAGCATGGAACAGGGATATTTCACGGTGACAGTTCCGCCGCCCTGGAATATTTCGGCACAGATGGTGGCGCAGGCAGTACAGGAACAAATCAAAGAATGGGCGGAGCAGTACCCCAATGTGGTCTGCTACTGCTTTGACAGCTTCAGCACTTTGCTCTATGTGCTGTGATACTGGTAACGATGGCATGGAATGGGCTTTGGCCCGTCCATGCCGTTTTTTGTTTACAGAAAGGAGTTCACTATGGGATATTTTTCAGAGATGTCGCTGGATATACAGGAGGGACGCAAACCGTCGGCTACTGCACTCACGGGCGAAAATGCCTTTGAGGAAGAGGAAAGCTTTGACGAGCTGCCGGTACCTCCGGTCAGCCGTTCGTCCGTCCAGTCCGAGGACGAAGCGGCACCCCAGCCTGATCCTGATGCGGCGTCCGCCGTTTCCGCTGAGATGGTGGAAGCGCCAAAGGATAACCCCGTGGAAGAGAATTGCGGATGTGACGATGTGGATGACAACAAAACGGATATGCCCGCCGGAAATGGCGCGTCCAAGGATACCGATGAAGAAAAGCGTCGTGCCGAGCATGAGGCTGCCGAAGCAAAACGCAAGGCTGAATGGGAGGCCAAGCAGGCGGAGAAAAAGCGGGCCCTGCAGGAGCAGATGGATCGCCTTGCCGCCATGAGCGATGATGAAGTGGTATCCGCCTCCATGCAACGTGTCAGTAAGGATGTGGAAAAGCTGACCCGTCGAAACATGAAGGAGTGTGTTTCGGAGTATATCCAGACGCTCTGCCTGGATGATCCGGCTTTTGCCCGGCTCACCATGCACCCGAAGAAAACCATGATCCATTGCTTCCAGTACATCAGCCGGAAGGCGTGGGACTATGTTCAGGACGAACTCAAGGCCAGTGGTATCCAGCCCGGACAGGGTGGCCAAGGCTACGGCTGCGATATTCCGGACGATTTGTGCTACCAGTGGGCGGAAGATTATTTCCGCGACCCGGATGCCAAGGAGGACCAGGAGCAGGAGGAAAAGTTTGTGTCGAAGCCCTATATTGGCAAGACTACCGGAAATACCGGCAAGAAAAAGAAAGCGGAAAAGAAGCCCACCGAAAAGAAAAAGCCGGAACCAAAGCCGGCGCCGGAAAAGAAGCCTTCTACTGATGGCCAGATGTCTATGCTGGATTTCAGCATGGAAAAAGCTGGTTAAGGAGGTAGCGTATGATCGCGTACAAAGGGTTTCATCCTGGCATGGTTTGTATCGGCTATCAGTTCCAGATGGGATTGAACGTAACCCAAGAAGCCAACTGCCGCAAAAACGGTTTCCACTGTGCGGAAGACCCTCTGGACTGTCTGAGTTATTACAGTGATGTGGATCACTCGGAATACTATATCGTCAACGCCGGCGGCGACATTGATGAAGACGAATTCGACTCAAAGATTTCCTGTACTGAATTGACGGTTCTTAGGCGGCTGACCAAGGAAGAACTTTTCACCCTTGGTCTTGCGTTTATGGCCGATCATCCGAAACGGAAATGGAACAGCCATGTGAAGAAGGACAAAGATGTGGCATGTTGTGGGTACGCTATTGTGCGTGGTGTTGACCCTGTTGCACAAGGCAGCCGGAAAGGTGATGTTTTAGCGTTTGCCAAGGAAGATCCGGTCACCGGCTGTATCCAGCAGATTGTGGTGGCGACCATTGATGGGAAGAAACTCCGACCCAATGAGTGGTATGGAGCCGATCTTGAAAAAAGGACGGTGAAATGAATTGAAGAAATCTATTCTTCTGGGGATGCCAAAACTGACGGCGTCCCCAGAAATGAAAAAGGTGGCACTTGAAGACGAGCCGGAAAAAGTGAGAACCTACTCCGGGTATACCCGCATTCGTCGCAAGTATAAATGCTATATGAATTGCATGGTTCAGAACGGCATTTTGAAGGTGGCGCTTTATCTGCCGGATCATCTTCGATTGGATGGGGACAATCCGGCCTATGAGGTGTTTCTAGATAAAAAGAAGCGCCAGTTCCTTACCTACGACTATTTGGATAAGAAGTGGCGAGATGCCAAGCTGGACAGACTGGAATGGCCTGGACAGGATTATGATGCGGTTTGCTGGGTGGGTACAGAAGACTCAGATATGGTGCAGCAGTATTTTTCCAGCGAACGGGGCGGATATTTCGGCATCCTCGATTTTCAGAGAAAAGTGAGGGAAGAACAGCTGGACCGGCATCATAAGCGGATCACCGACCCATGGGACAAAGATCTTGCTCAGGTGCCGAAATTGCCGAAAGACTGGGACCGTTGGGCCGACAAGGTGGCCGTGCGGGAAAATTTTATATTTTACCACTACAAGCGCGGCGGAGCCAAAATCGGCTACTGCACCTTCTGCGGGAAGGAGGTGCCCATTTCCGGGCATCCCTACCACAACAAAGAGGGGCGTTGCATCTGCTGCCGGCATCCCGTTGTTTTCAAGGCGCTGGGCCGCACTGGCTATTTTCAGACGCAGAGGCATTATGCTTATCTCATCCAGCGGTGTAAGGATGGGTTTGTCATCCGAGAATTCTGGGCGAACAGGACCTACCGGAAACACATTCTTCCCAGTAGCGAACCTTATTGGCATGAGTTCCGGCGTTCGATTTATGACCGCAGCGGAGAGATCCGTTCCTATTACTGGGGAATGTACTGCCAAAGAGAAGTGCGCTGGATCATGGGAAGCCCCTGCTATTACAACTATAGCTGGAATCAGTCTGGCCGGGTGTATGGAAAGACTTTGCCTGATCTCGCAAAAAAGGAGCTTCGTCATACTGGATTGGTGGAATGGGTACATAGCCATCCCGTGACTGATCCGGAGAAATACTTGGCTGTTTTGAAGCAGCTTCCCCGAGTGGAGCAAATCTGGAAAGCCGGATTGTCACGGTTAACGGAGGAATGCTTTCAATCTTGCAATAGTGTGCGGGGATTGGTGTTGTATCCGGATGAACCCGGGCTGATCCGTGCTTTGGGGCTGGATACCCAGAAATTCCGTAGGCTGCGACAACTGGATGGAGACACAGAAACTTTAGCCTGGCTACAGCTGGAAAAGCGGACAAAGCGGAGTATCCCCAATGACCTGTTGTGTTGGTTCCAGAAAGAGCGAATCAGAGCCAGAGACCTTTTGTTTATCGCAGACCGCATGAGCCTGATACAGATTAGAAATTATCTGGAACGGCAAAAAGAGTATTTTGATGGCAGTTGCCGGCAGGCGCTGACCACTTGGCAGGACTACCTTGCTATGGCGGAACGGCTGCACTATGACATCAGTGACGAGATCGTCTACCGTGTGCGCAAACTGCGCCAGCGACACGATGAACTGGTCATCCAGAGTGAAGCTGGGAGTCTGGAGGAGCAGGCATCGAAAATGGCAGCAAAATATCCCCATGTCAACGACATCTGCATGGAGCTACAGAAAAAATATGTCTACAGCGATGGCGACTACACGGTGCTTGCGCCCCAAAACATCTTAGCCATCATCAAAGAGGGGCGTATGCTCCACCATTGCGTCGGGAATGACGGAAGTGGCGAGCGGTATTATGAGCGCATCGAGCGACGGGAGAGCTTCATCATGTTCCTTCGCCGAACGAATGAACCGGAAGACCCCTATTACACGCTTGAAATCGAGCCGGATGGTACTGTGAGGCAGAAACGCACCCTGTTTGACCGCCAATATGAGGACATCGAACAGGCAACGGAATTTCTGCTGAAGTGGCAGAAGGTCATAGCGGCCCGTCTTACCGGCCACGACCTGAAGCTGGCCGAGCGGAGCCGTGAGTTGCGGAAGGAGGAATTTATCCAGATGCAAAAAGACCGTGTGATTATCCACACCGGGCATCTGGCTGGCCATCTGCTGGCAGATGTGCTGTTGGCCGACTTAATGGAGAATACGGAAGTCATACAGCCGCAGATGTTCCCTGCAGCCGCGTGAGACAGGTTCAATGGCCGGACGTTCCTTGGAGCGTCCGGCCATTCATTTAAGAAAGGGGTTTTACATTGAGTAAATTGAAATTTGAGTATAACATCCGCGGTTATCGCTATGCTCCTGAGAGCTTCCACATCTATAAGGGGTTGCCGGGACAGAAGAAGGATGAGATTCCTCTGTCCGATGAACAGCGCCAGCAGATGGGATGCCTCTGTTTGACGGAGGGGATTAAAAGCGCTGTGGCCTATGTGAAGCACATCGAACGGGAGCGGGAGCGTAAATGCCGTCAGTACATGACCTATGGCTTCATGCTCAAGGAGAACCCGCACGAATATGTGTATTGCCCTTCGCTTCGTTGCAGAGAGAGCGACACATTGAAAACTCGCCTGTGTATTTTGCAGGCAGTTCGTGAAGAATTGGCCCGGGATAAAGGCCGAGTGGAGCAAAGTGTTGAATGCGATTTGGATGGCCACTACCGTCCCGTCAATATCAGAAAGAATTATGCGACTGCAGACTTTCGCCGCCCTGTCATGGTTTGGCTGCATGTTGTGTGAACAGGAGGAATTATGAAACAGCTTGGAAATTTGTCAATCGTCTGTGCCCACCGCCCGGATGTGGTGATGCAGATCTATGGTGGACAGGTAAGTGTCCATGTGGGGGAAGGGCCGGAGCGGACTTCTCTTTTTGCCGCATGGGATGATGACGAAGTGATCCAACACATCATCCACGAATTGAATTTCGGCCGCTACGCTGTCAAGGAAAAACGCAACAGTAAGGAGGATGCCGCGTGATCAAAAACTTGAATCAGCTGAAACGCGCGCTGCGGCCCGGAATCCGTCTGCAAATCGTCGATCATTGCCGAACGGAGTGCATCAATCAACTGCGTGAGGTCACATGGATTACCTCAAATGGATTTTGCACGAAGGTGTTGAATCAGCCTGCCGACAAGATCAATGCCGGAAATGATGGTCGCGGCGCCATGCTCTGGTGGGGGCCGGCCAGCACCTGGACATTTGAAAATGGTGTGTGCAGTTCGTTTACCTGCAGCAGCAATAAAAAAGAAACGCTGATTATTGCGTTTCGTGTACTGAATGAGGAGGTAGTGTGATGAATCAGGAATTGATAAGGAAGCAGCAGGATCTGACCGCCCGGCTCAACCGTTATCGCCATGAATATTACAATCTTAATGCGCCCAGTGTCAGCGATGCTGTCTATGATCGGCTGTTTGAGGAACTTCAAGACCTGGAGCGGCAGACGGGCATCCAGATGGCGAACTCGCCCACCAGTACGGTGGGGTATACGGCAATCAGCAAGCTGGAGAAAACGAATCACCCGATTCCGCTGCTGTCGCTGGATAAGGAGAAAGACATCGTGGAGGTGTGCCGCTTCATGGGGGAACATCAGGTGATGTTCATGCTCAAACTGGATGGGCTCACCATCAAGTTGACCTATGAGGGCGGCGAACTGCTGGAAGCCGCTACCAGAGGTGATGGGGATGTGGGCGAAATTGTGACCCACAATACCCGCGCCATAGGTGGCATACCAGCACATATCCAGTATGAAGACCGTCTGGTGATTACCGGGGAGGCATTCATCCGACCCAGCGATTTTGAACAGCTAAAGGCTTCGCTGGTGGACAATAACGGAGAGACCTACAAAAACGGTCGCAATCTGGCGGCCGGTTCGGTACGCCTGTTGGATGCCAAGACCTGTATGGAGCGGCGCCTGATGTTCATGCCGTTTACGGTGCTGGAGGGATTTGAAAACCTGCCGCGCAAGTCGGAACGGCTGAAAGAACTCTCTACGCTGGGGTTTACCACCTGCAAGTATCTGGTGACCAAGCGAACGCTGACACAGGCGGAAGCGGAGGACGGGATCAAGCAGCTGCAGCAGTATGCCAAAGACAATGACATTCCCATCGACGGCATCGTTGTCACCTACAATGATGTGGCCTTCTCCAAAAGCTGCGGGCGCACAGGCCACCACTATAAGGACGGACTGGCTTTCAAATTTGAGGATGATCTGTTTGAAACAAAGCTCCAGATGATTGAATGGACGCCCGGACGCACCGGCGAGATTGCTCCGGTCGCAGTCTTTGCGCCAGTGGAGATCGATGGCTGCGAGGTGTCCAGAGCGAGTCTGCACAATCTTTCCTTTATCGAAGATCTGGAACTGATGCCGGGAAACCGTATTTTGGTATCGAAAAGGAATCTCATCATTCCTCATGTGGAGGACAATCTGGACCGCGGCGGTTTTGTGCTGGAAAGCGCATACCCCCACCAGTGTCCGTGTTGTGGGGAACCCACCCGTATCCACGAAACCAGGGGGCGCGATGAGAACGGCGAGGAACGGACGATTAAAACGCTGTTCTGCGACAATGCCGACTGCGAAACGCGGAAGCTCAAGCGGTTCGTCCACTTTGTCGGTAAAAAGGCGATGAACATTGAGGGACTGTCCGAAGCAACGCTGGAAAAACTGATTGGCCGGGGCTGGATTCACAGCTACCTGGACATCTACCGCCTGGATCAGCATAAAGACGAGTTGTTGCGTATGGACGGCTTTGGAGAGAGATCCTGGCAGCGCCTTTGGAGCGCCATTCAGCAGAGCAGGAATACGACGTTTGAGCGGTATGTGATCGCCATGGACATCCCCATGATCGGCAACACGGCCAGCGGTGTCCTTTGCCGGGTATTCCACGGCAGTCTGGACGAGTTCCGGGACGCCGTTTACACCGGCTACGACTTCCGACAGCTCCCGGACTTTGGAGATACGCTGCACAATAATATTCATGAGTGGTTCAGCAAAGAAGAAAATTTCTGTATTTGGGAGGAATTGCAGATGATGATGAAGATCCAGAAGCCGGTGCAGCCGGTTGCGGAAAACAACACGCAGGACAATCCCTTTGCCGGGAAAACCATTGTGGTGACCGGAAAGGTGGAGCCCTACACCCGCGATGAGATGAACAGCCTGATCGCCTCGCTGGGGGCGATTGCCGGCAGCTCGGTGACCCGTAAGACCCACTATCTGGTCTGCGGCGAAAAGGCCGGCAGCAAACTGTCCAAGGCGCAGGAACTGGGTGTCCCTGTGCTGGAACCGCAGGAGTTTTTCCGTATGGCGGGCGTGGCCTGAACACCAGGCCAGTCAATAACAACAGGGAGAGCGCCATAATTCGGCGCTCTCCCCCTGTTTTTATGGAGGAATTGATATGGACAGAACCTATATCACGCCAACCGTGAACCAGACCTATACCAATCGTAACGGCAGTGAATATCGCTGCACCAGTGTTGCCGAAGCAATCCGGCCGTGTGAAACAACGGCACTCTTCACGCGAGTGCGCGATGGCTGGAGCTTGCAGGCACATGGAATTCTCCAGTACGACGATGGAACCATCGAATGGAACTACTCCACTGGGGGCCACTGGCCCAGGTAATCACGAAAGGAGGGACAACTGTGAATCAAGAAATCATGCCGGCATACGCGGCCTATCAGAAAGCCATTGATCTGACATTGTATCATGCCTTTGCCGAACTGGTGGTACAGACTTCTCAGGACGACAAGGCAAGAATGCACTATCGCCAGATCGCAGCTGCCCAGATTTGGCAGCAAGATGTGGATGTCTCTATCTATTTTGAGCAGTATAGCCTGCGCTATCCTGGAGAGGTGCTGGAGCGGTTTGAGAATAAGCTGGGCACAGATATCCGTATTGTCCGTGCATTGGCACTGGCACTTGCCGTTACCCGCACACTCCACGCAGACCAGATGTTTGTGGGTAGTCAGCGTAGTGGCTTTCTTCAGAAAATCCGGCGAATCGCTGATGGGGATGTGTACCTGAGCGGTGCTCTGTATCATCTGGAGGAAGATACTGTGCGCCAGCGTGCCCTGTTGGATGCCCTGGCAAAGACGGAATACACCAAGACAGAAGAAGCCTTGTTTGTCCTTTCTCTGTTTGATGACCGGGAGGAAGGATATCAGGCAATGCACGCACAGCTGCTCCGGTTGTTTGGTCCGGAGCGAACGATGCCACTGGCTTTTAACTGTGGTGTGCTGGAGTGGTTTATCCGCACTTACGCCGAGCGGGTAAAAGCCTGCCGGTCAAAGGCGGATCTTGTACTGCGAACACTGGTAAAGATCCCTTGTATGAATATGAAACAGGATAGCCGGGAGTTTGCAGTTTTGACTGCAGCCGGGTACAGAGCAGATGAAATCATTCTGACAAACTCACTCGCAATGTGGATGGATAGAATTCCGTATCGGCTATCCTCTAACAGCATTCCTGCCGAGAAACTTGCGGCGGCGTGCTGCAAGATGTTGCTCAACTGCCCGGAGGCATTGACGGATTCGCTCTATGGATATGTAGGCTGGCTATTTACCCGCTACAAGGATTTCTCCATCAAATATGAGGGCAATCGGGATTTGTGGGCGGCTGTAAATTCAAGCCTTTCACCGTCTTCCCCCAAAACTATCCTTTGGATGAACCGAAACATTAAGCAGTCATTTAATTATCGGTTCGATGTGTTCGACCCGCAATATGATTGCCTGGCGGTCGAGTTAAAACGGGACACCTATTTGGAATTGTTCACGATGCAAATGCTTCGCTCGCTTGGATCGGCAACTACTGGACAGTGGCTTGCCCGGTATAGGCAACTGACCGGTGCCGACTACATGGAGTATTTCACTTGCTTTCGACAGCACACCGAGGAGGCGTTTACCCTTCTGGTGGAAACGAAGAAAATCGACCTGTGGGCTTTTTTTGAGAAACACCGAGCGGAGGGTGAATACGCATACCCGTTGAAGCTTCTTCGGGACTATGCCCTGCGTATTTCCAGCTGGAAATGCTATCGGTTTGTCGAAAAGTTGCTGAACCAATACAGATTTACACAGCTGCAGGAGATTTTCGGAGATCGGTTCTATTTTCACCGCTCTTTCTGCGAGAATACTGGTGGTTACGGAAACGAGAATCTTCGCACCAGAATTTCCCGGCCTTTCCTCGATCCGGAGCAGCACCGCCAGCTCTACGAATGGGTGGATGCTTCGGTTTTCCAGACTGAGCCGGAACACTATACAGCATTTGTCTGGAGCGCACTTAAAGACCCGATGATCCAGCGGCTCTACGACAGGCCTACCCTGGCCTCTGTCCTGCGGCAGCTGATTGCCCGGGGCAACAGCGGGGGCTATGATGGTGACTGCCTGAAAAAACGGTTCTATTCAAAAAAAGAACTCGAAGCCGACCGAAAGGCCGCTGCAGAGAAAAAAGAGCAGGAGCAGATGCTGCAAAAGCAGCAGGAATTTTTGAAAAGAAAGGAAAAGCTGGCGCAGATCTATAACGGAAGTGCGATGTCTTTGGTTCAATTTGCAGACAAGTATTATTACAAAGAAGAAAAACAGCAAGCCATGAATATGGTCTATGAAAAACTGTTGGAATGGCCTGCCGGCTGTGTGCAGGAACTGACGCCGATAGACACACAGAATTTCTTTGTGCTGTGCGGAATGCTGGCAAAGTACGAGACCAGGCCAAAACAAGAACTATTGGATATGGTGAAGAACATGATCGAAGGAGGTGCAGCAGCATGACCAATACGATGAAACATTTGTCTCTGCTGGGCCGCATGGAAACTGACGGCCTGATACTGAGCCTAACGGGCTTGTTTTCTGAGAACGAGTTGGACGGGGCGTGCGAAAAGGTCGAACGGCTGGAACTGCAGGCGCGGCTGAAGAAAAACAGGAGCTCCCAAATTCAGCGGAAACTGGTTGAATGCGGTGAGTTTGCAGATTTGTACCATGCTTTGTGTACCTGTGAGATCGAGGATGACAGGATCGAACCGATGCTCAAATCGGCAGATGACTGCCATGAGAGCCTGACACAGTATCCGACGGAACAGGTACTGGAGGCAGCGTCTTTGAATGTTCCAACGGCGCTGACTTTTGAGTATTTGAAATACTATTTGCCCTATGTCAAGTACGAAGAAGAGGAAAAAGCTATCCTGGATAATCTCTGGCTTTTTCCTGTAGCAGATTGGAAAGGGCTTTCTTCACTGACCGCACATCAGCGGGACATGATGCGTTTTCCATTTCTTGGCGCCTGCCTGTTCAACTGGCATAGCAACGAAAAAGAGACGCTGGTACTTCTGGAGCAGAATACACCGCTGCAGAAGATCCTCGGCCTGCTGTACCAGCAGGGCGTGACCGTATTTCTTGATTCTGGCCGCCTGAAAGAGCTTCAATGGCTGCGGGAAACCGATATCGGGAAGTTCCGCCAGTTGCTGGAGGTCTTTGAACATGATGCAGATGATTTGAGCATCTTTTTCCAACGATGGTTTGAAAACCGTGCGGGACAGTATGATCTGAACTGGTTCATCAGACAGGAAGCACCGCTGAACAAAGAACAGCGTGAGGAGATCTTGTGCAATCAGGTCAGTTACCTGAATGCATTGTATGCCGGTTGCCTCCATCTGGATTTCGGTGCGATCCGCTCGTATCAGTTTCCAATCCTTGTCTATGCGGTGGAACACCGGAAAAAGCACTTTTTACAGTTGGTGGATCAGAACAGTGAGATTTTCCTTTCTCTGAGCCGCTATGCGCTCCTGTTTGAAGACTGCTTTTGTGAGCACTGCAATATCAATTCCCTGTCAGAAAAGAATTTACAGGATTGCGATGCTGCAAAGCGCACAGACAGCTATTTTGACTGCCTGGAGGAAGGACAGCAATACACCTTTGAAGAGATGCGGCTGCTGTGGCAGCAGGACCAAATCTATGTCCGCTTGTATGCAAAGCTGACCCCGCTCCCGGTAGACCAGCGTATGCTCACGCTTCGCCAGCTCCTCAAGCGGGATCTGGTCAGCCGATACACGGAGGATGAGCAACTGACTCAGCTGGCTCAATGCCTGCTGGAGCAACCGTTCAGCGAATGGTATCGGAAGCGATTCGGACATATTCGCGGGCTGACGAGGCGGACAGCTATGCAAATGCTGTTTCATTACACCCAGCTTTGCCCCTTTGTCCCAGATCTCCAGACGGAAACGGATGCGGTCTTTGCGGCCAGAAACCTGCCATTGCTTGCCGGGTGTGAAAATTGGCCGCAGGTTCGCGCCTCTGTCCTGACCACGGATATGGATTGGGCTCAGTTAAAAGAAAGCCTCTCCATTTCAGACGAGTTTGTGAAACAGAACCAAAATCGTATCACAGACTTCCTGCTTCGAGGAGGCAGTAGCCTGGTGACTCCGCTATATAACTATCTGCAGGGAAACGATGCGGCTATTGAGGCACTCAGAAGAATCGTGCAGGCTGAACTCATGGGCCAGTTCTATGTGCTGAAATATTTCGCAGACGATCTGCGCAGGGAAATTAACCACCCAATCAGTGAGCAGCAGGAGACCGCATGGCAAAAGAACCTTGCGTTGGAGCGAGGCAAGTTTATTGCCGAAGAAGCGGATGATTTCTACCACACCATTCAGATAGGCGAGCTGCCCTATGGCACCTGCTTGTCTTACCGAACGGGGAGCCAACGAGAGTGCCTGCTGGCGGCTTTTGATTCCAACAAGAAAATCATCCTGATCAGAAAAGGTGATGAGATCGTGGGCCGCGCCTGCATTCGTCTGACGAAAGGGGCGTTTCAAAAGCCGACAGAACTGATGCTTTCTTTTGCTGATTTGGCCGGAGAGAACACAACCGAGAGCGGTCGTATTGTCAGTGAGAAGCTGGTGCTGTTTCTGGAGCGCATTTACACCACCGGCATCAATGACGATGAGCAACAAGTGGTCATGGAGATGGCCGTCGCTCTGGCAACGCAGAAGGCTGCGGAGCTGGGGGCAGTCTCTGTTCTGGCAAGGAGGTATGTCAACTGTTATGCACGGGATCAGTATGTCAGCAGCCCGTTTTATGTGTATATCTCTAAATCTAAGAACGGGCAGCAGTATCTCGATTCCCTGGGCGGCGCAGCAACGACCTCTCGCAAAGAAAAATATGTGGAAGGTGCATTTTTGGTAGAACGGGCGGCTCTGCATACCGCAGGGGCGCTCCCTGAAAAGGAGGAATGAACATATGAATGACCGGACTATGATAAAAGTGCGGTGCGACAAGGAATTGCTTTATATTCGCACCATCTCATGGGAGAAAAAGTCTCCGCATCGGTTTGCCATCCTGCGCAGCGAACTGCAAAAGTTGGAGCAGGAGCCGAATAAAAGGGTACTGACGAGTGATTGCGGTTCCTTTGCCAGTCTGCGGCTGACAAAGGGGCCAGATGGTACGCAGATTCTGGAAATCCGGTTCACATGGCTTCAGGAAGATGGCAACGACAAGGTGCATGGCTGGAAAGAGGATGTGCGGATTCCCTATGAGCCATTCCGCGCCTTTTCAGGGGCCGGAGAGGATATGGATGGTGCCGAGTGGCGCCAGCTCTCCATCCCGGAACTGGTAACACGCCGATATGAATTCCGCTGCCGGAAAAATCTCCATGAGGTTACCGGGTGCCGGCTTCTGCGTCACAAATTGGGGAAGATCCTGGAACAGCATTTCCAGTGGCGCGGCACGGAAAAGATTGTCCTCTATGATGACAGCCAGCCGTACAGCTTCTTTTTTGAGGAGTATACGCCTTATGGCAGAGGAATCTGCGGCGCCGTCATCCTGCATGGAATAGAAGACATAGCAAAGGCTCGATACAGCGTACACACATAAAATATATACTGATTTACATCGGATGGATGCGATACCGCCGGAGAAGAAAAAATTCTTCTCCCGGCGGTATCGTTGTTTTACCATGGTATAGGCTTTGTGTTTTTTGTCCTCCTGTTGAGAAAGGCGTCATCCAGGCGTAAAGGATATGTATAAAGCAAAAAAGGAGGCAACTACCTATGTTGATTGGTGTCGATCATGGCAACAAGCAAATCAAAACCGTCCACTGCAGCCCGTTTGTTTCCGGCCTGCAGCAGAGCATTACAAAACCCTTTGGCCAGAGCCTGCAATACCGGGGAAATTACTACACGCTTTCCAACGAGCGCATCCCGTTCCGGAAGGACAAGACGGAAGATGATCGCTTCTTTGTACTTACGCTGATTGCTATCGCAGAGGAATTGGAGGCGCGTCAAATCGGTAAGCAGGAACTCTACAATATCCAGCTGCCGGTAGGATTGCCGCCGGCACATTTTGGCGCCCAGGCAAAAAAGTTTACCGATTATTTCAAGAGAGATGGAATCGTGGAATTCGTGTACCGGGATAAGCCTTACGCCATCCGCATTACCGATGTGGTTTGCTACCCTCAGGCGTACGCGGCGGCGGCAACCATGCTTCACACGCTCATGGATGACCCGAAAGCGGTGGTGCTGGATATCGGCGGTTTCACGGCGGATTATCTTCTTTTGAAAAACGGAAAAGCTGATCTTACCTCCTGCGATTCGCTGGAAAACGGCGTGATTCTGCTCTACAATAAGATCAGGTCCAGAGGAAACTCGGAACTGGATCTGCTGCTGGATGAAAGCGATGTGGATGCAATTCTTGCTGGCAGGAAGACCTCGTATCCGGCTGAAGCCGTGCGCTTGGTGGAGCGGCTGGCACAGGAATTTGTAAACGACCTGTTCAGTACGCTCCGGGAGCGGATGCTGGATCTTCGCTACAGTAAGGTGGTCTTTGTGGGCGGCGGCGCGATCCTGTTGCGCCGGCAGATTGAAGCCTCCGGTAAGGTGGGGACGCCGCTGTTCGTCACGAACATCAATGCCAATGCGGCCGGCTTTGAATACCTCTATCGACTGGAAACGGTGGGTAGGTGATGGGTATGGCGGCCAAAAAGGAACGGGGGCGATTTTCTCTGCGGTTCAATATTGGCGACCCTGTACAGCGGGCTGCCGTTGAACTGTTGGAACTTCAGCCTCCTCATAGCAAATCCCAGTATATTGCCAACGCAATCACATACTATAATGCGAATTTTGCAGATGACCCAAAGCCTTTGAAAGCGATGGCTCCGGTCATTGACAGAGCCGCCATCGAAGCCATTGTACGTGAGATCATGCGGCAAGAGACAGGACAAACCGAAAATCCTGCTCCTGCCTCGGGCGTCTGCCGAATGGAAGAAGAGAAAGCGGCTTCGACATCAAATGTACAGGCGCAGAAGCCAGAGTATATACCGGAAGTGGGAGAAGCGCCGGAGATTGATGATGTGACCCGCAACCTGATAGCCAGTACAATGGCTGCATTCCGTAGATAATAAAGAAAGAGGTATAGGGGAGACAGATAAAGCCTCATCCTATACCTCTTTCTGTTCTTGAACGGCAGCAATATAACTGTCAATAATATCTTCCAGATGGCGGTACTGGCTGGGTGTCAATGAAGAAATCTTTTGATGAAGCAGGCGTGCATCGTCTTCTATGACCCGACCGCGCAGTAAATAGTCTGTGCTGATGTCCAATGCTTCACAGACATTCAGTATAGTTTCAGGCCGCATGGCTTTTGTTCCCAGTTCTGCAGTTGAAATAGTTTGCGGGGTTACATGTGCCATTTTAGCCAGAGTTTCTTGTGTTAATCTCAGTTGTTTGCGGCGATCCAGCATTCGCTGGCCCATCTCTTTTAATAATTCACCCATTGGCAGCCCTCCATGCTATAGCTATATTTTATCCGCCATGGCACGAAAAATTAAGCGGCCATAGTTGAACTTATTCAGCCATAGCAGGTATAATGAGCTGTATTACTGTACTATTGAAAAAAGGAGGAGATGAGATGGACAAGTTTTATTCGTGTGCTGTTGTTAGTCAACGGCCTACGCAGTTCAAATTCAAATACAAAGAATATATGACTTCGTGCAAGCGTCTGAAGAAGCGGTTGCATGATGTTTTTATAGAACTGTACCGGCGTGGAGTACGTCGGTACTATGTCGGTGGAGCTCTTGGTGTCGATTTATGGGCCGGCGAGATCCTGTTGGAAATGCGATGGCAGGAAGAATGCCCAGAATTGAAAATTGTGCTAGTGTATCCCTTTTCAGATCATGACGAACGATGGGACCCCAAAAGTCGTGAAAGGTTGCGCCGCCTAAAGGTGAACTGCGACCAATTTGTAATAGGTAGCAGGGGAGTGGGAGCGCAGGGGTATAAAGAGCGCACAGCTTACATGGTGGAATGCGCCGACTGCTTGGTGGCAGTGTATAATAATGATCTGCAGAAAGCTGGTAGCATACGAATAGCAATGCGGATTGCAGAGACGCGCAGACTGCCGCTTGTGCTAATTCATCCAGATACGGGGAAGATTAGCAGAATAGTCCAATAAAAGCATATCGCACCCTACATTGGGTGCGATATGCTTTCAGATACCGTACATAGATTTAGCTATTCCTCGTGGCGCGGACCAGGGAGACTGGTTTCTTTCACTACAGTTCCAACAAAAACAACAATACCGGTACGTGTGGGATTTTAGATGGACTCTCCGGAGAAGGAGTGCCTAATTGACGGTGGTCTCGCCATCTAATACCACTTAGTCCACGGAGATGATGCCGCTTGCCTAGACCGCCGTGGATCTACTGGTTGGATTAGGGCATAGGGAGTACCACCTGCCCTGAGCTGTGCACCACCAGACACGATCCATATTCAGGAACATACATTGAGTCAAATCAGCAACAGATTTTTTCCTTCTCCACTCCTCCAGTGGTTATTCAGTAGCATCAAAGGATAAAAAACCAAAAGGAAGCTTGTATAAACTGTCTGCGCGGGCGGGAGACAAGATTCTCAGGCCTATTTTAAATAATAGAGGAAGGAGTTTAGGCGGGACCAGGAACTCTCATCCCAGTCGCTGTCCATAGCCAGATGGAAGTGAGAGGTTCCGTCTAGTGCGCCAGTCATATCAAGCACTGTTTCTGTGTTTTCATACCGGGGAGCCAGAGTTAGCACACCAGCCGATGTTCGGCCAAGTTCCCGTGCCTTAGCCAAACGGTACCGACCATTGGCCCCGGCAAATCCCGGCAGTAGCTGATCCGCTGCAGTACGCATCCCTTCCGGATCTTTTGAGAAGCTGCTCCTCTCCCTCAATAGACGGCCCAGCTCTGTCATTTGCTCTGTCCAGGAAGCGGCTATAACACTCCCGGAATCCCGCCAGAGAAACCAGAGGTACTCGCTCAAGGGGGCACGATACAGAGACCGGCCCTGCTGCTCCAGCGTTCCCAGCACCCCGTCGTTTAGAGCAAACAGCGTAAGGGGTTCTCCCACCGCGGCAAGAGGCTGGCTTTTGACAGGGATGCTTCCGATTTGCGCCGCCAACGTGCTCAGGCTGTCCCAATTTGGAATGTCGTCTGGACTTAGTGCGCTGCGCTGCTCAGGCGGGGCGCACAGTATGAGATCTCCTGCCAATACAGCTCGGAACAACAGGTCTGGATCTGGGATGTTCTCCGGCAAAGTTTCCAGTTCCGGGGAAACCAGTGTTACCCGCTCCAGTCCCCGGTTGGCAAGCACTGCCTCCACCGCCCACGGGTACTGGCCGTCGGCCTCCGCGCCTTGGGTGGAGGGAATCAGCATCTGAAAGGAATCGGATTCCTTCTCCGCTGCGTTCAGAATACCACCCAGTAATGCGGGGAAGGGAAGGTACTCTTTGGAACTGGTCTCCCCCCGGCCCAAAACTAGGGAAGTGCCGCCCAGAGGCATGGGATGGGTTTCCACATTCCATACCATTTCAGCATATTTCCTAAGATATGTGGTAAACGGCGGCAGATCCAAAACATATAAAGGGCCGTGGTTTGATTCTGGGATATCAACGACTTTGGTAGAGCAGTGTTCCACAGCTGTGAGCTTAAAGTGATCCGGCAGTGGCTGAGAGGAACGGCTTTCCAGACTCTGGAGAAATGCCTCGATGCGAGTAATAACGCCTACTGGTGAGAAGTGCTCATCCACTTCGATGTGCAGATAGGGTTTTTCGCCCATCTCCTTCCGGAACAGATAGGAGAGCATCGTATCCGGTCCGCAGCCGTGATTGGTGAGATAGACGGCGTACAGATTGGGGTGATGGGCCACGAGTTTCGCCCCGGAGAGGATGTGTTGTCCGAAGGGCCAGTACAGATTGGGGTAGTCCGCTGACAGATCCAGGTCGTGAGCAGGTAAATGGGAGAGAGTAATTACCTTGTGCCCCCGTTCCAGCAGCAGACGAGGGATTCCCATATTCAGCACCGGATCGGAAAGACCGTAGTTCCGGGTGATCAGTACAAGTACTTTGTCCTCAGGATTCAGAGAGGAAAGCAGTTCACGACCCTGCCGCTCTACTGCTGCTGTATGCCGGCGTACCGCTTGGGCTCCGGCCATCAGGGCGGGGAGACACCGCAGTTTGGGGATGCCAAGCTGTTTTCCAAGGCCCAGCATAGCTGATGCCATCGCTTCCTGCCCAAAGTCCAGATCGAACACAGGGTTGAGCAACTCAATGCCCCGCTCCGCCAGACGAAGGGCACGGGCGGCCAACTGAGGTGCGGTCTGCATATAGACACAGCCGTAGTTGTGCTCAACCTTGGAGGTCTCATGCCTCATGGCATGGATGGAGGGGAGAAAGATATAGTCAACACCGCGCTCTGCCAACCAGGCCATATGACCATGGATCAGCTTTACCGGGTAACAGGTCTCCGCCTGGGCTGTCTGTTGGGAGAGGCGTATGATCTCCTCGTTGGTAGACGGCGAGAGCAGTACATTGAATCCCAACTGCCGGAAGAAGGCATTTGCCATAGGAAAGAACTTGTGGATCATCAGGGCAAAAGGTACACCCACCGTTTTCCTTCCGGGGACAGGTGTTGGATCATAACCTTCCAACAGCAACCGTGGGCCACGCTGGTAAAAGGCGATGTTGCGTTGAATCTCCGCGGACAGGGCGACCTCCGCTTCCGGCTGCCTGTCGAACCCATGGAAGCGGGTAGGGCCTTTCTTGGATTCCAGTGCCAGCAGGGCGGCGCCGTATGCTCCACTGATGGAGAAGCAGGGAGAGACTGTGAGCCGATCTCCAAATTCCTGGCGGAAAGCGGCCACGATGCCGGGGTTATAGGCCACACCGCCCTGGAGCACAATATGGTGTCCTACTGGTTTGCTCCCAACTACCTTGTGAAGATAATTTCGGACAATGGACTGGCACAAACCAGCTGTGACCTCTGCCTGGGTGGCTCCCTGTGCCTGGGCAGATTGGATGGCGGTCTCGATAAACACTGTGCATCGCTCTCCCAATTCCACAGGGGCCTTTGCAGTAAGTGCCAGGCGGCCGAAGTCCTTCAAAGGGATGTTCATGCGTGCGGCCTGCTCCTCAACAAAGGAGCCGGTTCCGGCAGCACAGATTTTGTTCATTTGAAAGTCTGTAACCTGCCCATTCTGAAGGGAGATGTATTTAGAATCTTGACCGCCGATCTCAAAGACGGTATCTGCTTTGGGCATACATTGGATGGCAGCTCTTGCTTGGGCTGTAATCTCATCTCGCACGGCATCCGCACCGATGAGCCGGCCGATCCGCTCTCGTCCGGAGCCAGTGACGCCAACTGCCAGAAGGGGAATCCGCCCAAAACGGGAGCGGATATTCTCCAGGCCCTTTCGCACCGCTGCCTCCGGGTCTCCGGCGGTGCGAAGATACTGGAAGTCCACCAGTTCTCCGAATTGATCCGTGAGAACCAGGTCTGTGCTGGTAGAACCTACATCAATGCCCAAAGCGCAGCCCTGTGGTGGGATATGGCCGGAAACAGGCGGATCAGATACAAAAACCTTGGGATCAGGCCCCAGTGGCTGACGACGGTGCAGCCGGTCTTCCGTGTTTGAATCCTGCCCACACAGAGAGGCCAGTAGTTCTCCCATGGAACAGGTGCCTGCCTCCTGAGCAGCCAGCGCAGCCCCGGCGGCGCCGGCGTAGAGGAAATTCTTCGGTAAAATCAATTCTTCTTCCGTGAGACCAAAAACATCCCGAATAGCCCGAAGAACCCCCGCATTGTAGCCAACTCCGCCGCATAAAGCCACAGGCTTCTCCACAGAAAGTCCCCGCACAATGACTGCTTTATAGTTGCGGACCATTGCGTAGCAGAGCCCCAGCAGAATGTCAGGAGTAGGCACTCCCTCCTGCTGTCGGTGAATGATATCCGTTTTGGCAAAGACAGCACATCGGCCAGAGAGGCGGGGAATGGAGCGAGCCTTTGCTACCAGTTCGGAATAGTCTTCGATCCGCAGGCCCAGCCGGGACATTTGGTCTTCAAAAAAGGAACCAGTGCCCCCGGCACAGTGTTCATTCACTGCAAATCTGGGCGGAGTGCCACAATCCAGAGCGGTGAGGAAACGGGCGCTCTGACTTCCAATTTCAATGACAGATTTCGCTTCCGGCGCCAGCAGATGGATGCCGCGATGGATGGCGGGAATATCGCCCAGAGTTAAAAGTCCGGGACAGACATCTAAAAGTCGATTTCCTATGCTTCCGGTAAGCATCACTGGATAGCCGCAAGCATTGCTATCCGCCTGCAGTAGTTCGCCGAGAAGTGCCCGAACTGTTTGAACTGCGGCACCATGATGCGCGGAGGATTTGAACCACAAAAGCTCCCTCTCCTGTGAGAGCATAGCCAGTTTGACAGTAGCAGTTCCGCAATCTAAACCGATCCCATTCATAGACAGCCTCCTTACATTGACATTTCATTGTCTAAGCAGTATAATAATGGTTAGTTATTGCTAACTATAAAGAAGCTTTTTGTTTTTGTCGGTTGCCACAGCAACACGGAGGGATCTCATGGGTTCGATTTTTGCGGCGATGCGCCGTTGCCAGCTGTTCGACGGTATTCCGGAAGAAAAGTATCAGAATGTTCTTAACTGCCTGCATGGAGAAGTGCGGGCAATTCCAAAGGACACAATTCTGCTGCGGATCGGTGATTGCCAAAAGCGCCCCGGCGTTGTTATGTCTGGCACCTTAAGGATCTCACTTTACAGCGAGGACGGAAATCTACTAACCATTGATCGCCTGAGTAGGGGGCGCGTGTTTGGGGAGACATTGGTCTGCTCCATGTCCCAAGACAGCCCCATTCAAATTGATGCCCTTAACGATACAGAGGTGCTCTATCTGGACTTTGACCCTTTGTTGCTGCAGCAAGAGAACGGGTGTCCATACCGGATGCGGGTAACCGCCAATTTGTTGCAGGAAATGGGAAGAGGAGCTTTATTCCTCAACCAGAAAATGCGTATTTTGGCACAGAACCGGCTTCGCAATCGGATTAAGGTCTATCTTCAAGGTTTGCCAGTTGCCTCCAATGGTGAGATACGCTTGGAGATGGGACGTGGAGAGATGGCGGACTATCTGTGTGTAGATCGCAGCGCCCTTTCCCGAGAACTGGGCCGAATGCAGAAAGAGGGTATTCTTACTTATCAGGGACAGGTTATTCAAATTTTGGACAGTAAGTTTTTAACCGCATAGACAGAAAAATCAGGGCTATCCGTTGCCATAGCAACGGACGGTCCTGTTGTTTTATGTAATAATCCTGCTTGTGGTTAGCTATATCTAACCACAAGCAGGATTATATTGATTCAGATTGGAGGATCTCAAATGAAACGCACTCTTGCTTCCATCCTGGCTTCTGCTATGATGCTCTTTGCCCTGGCCGGTTGTGCCGGGGGCAATGCGCCTGCGGACAGCACCAACCAAAACGACACAGCAGAGGAATCCAGCCAGGCCGCCGAACCGATTACCATCTCTGTAGGCGTGCCCACTGCCCCGCCTGCTCTGCCGGTTCTTCACATGATGGAGGAGCAGCTGCTGGGGGAGAATGTGACAATTGACCTGAATGTGTGGAATGCCCCGGAAGAACTTCTGGCTATGGTCCAGGGCGGGGAACATGACCTGTACGCATTTCCCCTGACCGTGATATCCACCCTCTATAATAAGGGACTAGATGTACGTCTGATGAATGTGAACACCTGGGGCGTTACATACTTCATGACCACCGATCCGAATTTCACGACCTGGAGCGACTTGGAGGGTAAGACGGTATATATCCCGCTTCAGTCCTCTCCTCCGGATGCGCTCACCCAGTATTTTATGAGTGAGGCCGGCTTGACGGTGGGTGAAAATGTCCAGGTGGTCTACGCCAGTACCGCAGAAGTAGCCGCCCTTTTGGCCTCTGGGGAGGCGGAATACGCCACTTTGATCGAGCCCCAGGTTACTTCCGCCATGGCACAGAATGAGAATGTGCGCCGGGCACTCAGCTTTGAAACCGAGTGGCAGCGCTCCACCGGCACGGATACTATGATCCCTAACGCAGGCTTCGGCACCACCCAGACTTTCCTGGATGAGAACCCTGAGCTGGCCGCCCAGTTCCAGGCTGCCTATGAGGAGAGCGTGCAGTGGGTGTTGGATCACCCGGCTGAGGCTGCTGCGCTGGCTGAGGAGTATCTGGGCATGAAAGCCGCAATTGTGGAGGCAGCGATTCCCAATATGGGCTTGACTTTTAAGAGTGCCCAGGACGCCAAAGAGGAACTGGATACCTTCTATAACCTTCTTTACAACTTTGAGCCCTCTATGATCGGTGGAAAGCTGCCCGATGAGGGGCTGTTCTATGCAGGGTAAGGCGGGACTGTGGTTCCACCGTGCCTTGGGAGTGTGCCTGCTGCTGGGAGCCTGGCAGCTGGCATCTCTCTTTTTCCCGCCGCTGGTGGTGCCCCCCATTGCCCAGGTCCTTTCTACATTGGTTCGGCTGATGACGCAGTCGGATTTCGGAGCCACCATAGGAACAACGATCCTGAGGCTGATTGCCGGTCTGGCCATCGGTGTGGGCGTTGGCGCTGTTCTGGGGCTGTTGTTTGGCCTGTGTCCCAAGATAGAGGATGTGGGAACCCCACTGATCCATGTGCTCCAGGCCATTCCGCCCGTATGCTGGGTGGTTCTGGCACTGGTGTGGTTCGGATTTAACGGAAAGCCTTGCGTCTTCATTGTGGCCACAGCCACAGTTCCAACTGTGGTGATCAACCTCAGTCACGGCGTCCGCAGCGTAGATCCACAGCTGTTGGAGATGGCGCGCCTTTACCAATTTTCCCGCTGGAAGATGCTGCGCCATGTAACCCTTCCTTCTATCCGCCCCTATTTCCGCTCAGCGCTGGAAATCGTGATCGGAGGCGGATGGAAGCTGGCAGTTATGGGAGAGGTTCTTACTACAAACAGCGGAATCGGAGGAGCCATCACCACGGCCCGGCTCAACATCGAGCCCGATGCCATCATTGCCTGGTCGCTGCTGCTGGTATTGGGATGCTATCTCACACAAAGATTGCTGAGGATGGCTTTTTGTGGGAAAGAAGGTGTGACATGCTGAAACTGAGCGGGATCACCAAGTCCTATGACGGATTACCTGTCCTGTCTGACTTGTCTTTGACCCTTTCTCCGGGGGAGATCGTGGCCCTGATCGGTCCCTCCGGCTGTGGAAAAACCACACTTCTTAACCTGATTTCAGGCCTGGCAACACCTGACACGGGTACCATCGAGGGAACCAATACTCGGCTGAGCTATATGTTTCAAAGTCCCCGCCTTCTGCCGTGGCGAACGGTGGAAGAAAACATCCGTCTGGTTCGTGAGGATGCCGAGCCGGAGGCTGTGCGTACCCTCATTTCGGATGTAGGGCTGAAAGGCTTTGAGGGGTACTATCCTACGCAACTCTCCGGGGGCATGGCCCGTCGATGTGCGCTGGCACGGGCCTTCCATTTCGGCGGAGAGTTCTTCCTGATGGATGAGCCCTTTCAGGGGCTGGACTACGGCATTCGCATGGAGATGGTGAATATGCTTCTGGAGATCTGGAAGATCAAAAAGCCGGGCGTTCTGTTTGTCACCCACGAAATTGATGAGGCATTGACCGTGGCCACCCGGATTGCTGTCCTGACACCCAGGCCAACCACCATTCAAACATGGATCACCCTGCCTGGCCAGGAAGGCCGGGATGCCTCGGCGCCGGAACTGACGGAGATCCGGCGGGAAATTATTGGTCGCATTACAGCCTGATCGTTGTTGCTGTGGCAATGGAATGATCCCGTTTCCTGGGGTATCATATGGATAAAACGACCCATGGAGGTATGAGCAATGGACTTTTTACGCAACCTGCCCACACAGCAGCCCCAGCAGCTCACCCAGCTGATTCAGATTCAACCTGGCCGCGTGGTCAGTATGGCCATGAGCCGGCAGGAACACTGCCAAATGACTCTTTTGGCCTTTGGCGACGGGGAGAGTATCAGTGAGGAATGCTATTTTGGCGATACCCTCTACTACATTCTGGAGGGGGCGCTTGATGTCTCTGCGGGGGAGGACAGCTACTGTCTTCAAACGGGCGATTGCCTGGCTGTTCCCGCCCATACGGCCCACGCAGTAGTTGCTCCGGATGGCTGCAAGCTGCTGCAGATTACGCTTTCATAATGATTTAGGAGGAATAACTCATGGAAACCCTGATTAAGAATGTCCCTCATGCGCAGCCCTTTACCTTGAAGGGGCAAGTGGAATATGAAGCGGGTAAGGTTGTCAGCCTGACCCTGGCCCAACAGCCCGGTGCGGGGATCACCCTGTTTGCCTTTGATGCGGGTGAGGCCATCAGCACCCACGCTGCTCCCGGAGACGCTATGGCGACCATTTTGGAAGGAACGGCACAGATTACCATTGACGGTGTTCCCCACACCCTGAACGCAGGAGAAGCCATTATCATGCCCGCCGGCATCCCTCACGCGGTACAGGCGGTGACAGCGTTCAAGATGTACCTGGTGGTCGTGAAGACCCCGTCCTGCTGACAGAAAAAGAACGGGCTCCATAGAAGCCAAAACGCTTCTATGGAGCCCGTTTTTTATTCCAATCCAGTCAGCAATTCGGTCACACCCAGCGCATCCAGCTCTGTGGGATCATGGGTGACAAGGAGCACGGTTTTTCCCATGCATCGGCGTTGAGTATCCTCTATCACCAGCTGTTTGGTCTCCCGGTCCAAACCCTTGAAAGGCTCATCCAGGATCAGAAGGTCATAGTCAGCCAGCAGACCACGGAGAATCGCCACTCTGCGCCGCTGTCCTCCGGAAAGCTCCCGGGTGGGCTGACCGATGCAGTCGGCAAGTCCCACCGCCTCCAAAGCATTTCTGGCTTCTGCGCGGCTCAGGGACGGTGTTACCAAGCGGAGGTTGGAAACGCCGTCCAGTTGGTCACACAGACGATCTTCCTGGAATACTGCGCTGAGGCGGAGACCATCCAGACCGTCGATCCGGCCACTGTCCGCCTGCTCCAGTCCCATGAGGATGCGCAGCAGGGTGGTTTTTCCTGCTCCGGAAGGGGCCATCAGCCCGGTGATGCGGCCGGCCGCCAATGTGCCGGAGACATCCCGCAGCACCGATTTTTCCCCAAAAGACTTGCATAACGCATGCATCACAATATCCTGCATGGCTCACATCCTCTCCAAGTGGTGCGCAGCCTGTTTCAGCACTACCAAAAAGAACCGCTCAAATAACAGGCTTACCAGTACGATGACCAGTGTCCAGGCAAACAGATCCGGCGTATCCAGATAGACCTTGGCCTGCTGGAGCCGCTCACCGATGGAGCCTGTGGGCATACCGATGACCTCGGCAGCGATTCCCGACTTCCAGCATAGGCCCAAAGCGGAGGCGCAGGCCGCCTGAAAATAGGGCAGCACCTGGGGCAGATACACATAACGGATCCGCCGGAGCGTGGGAATCCGGAACAACTGTGCCATCTCCAGCATCTGACTGTCCATGGCACGGATCCCGCCCAGAACCCCGGAATACAGCACCGGCAGAACCATCAGAAACGAGATCAGGATGGACAGATTGCGGGAAGAAAACAGGATCAGGGATAGAATGATAAACGAGGCCACAGGGATGGACTTGATGGCCAGCAGAAGGGGGGCCAGCAGCTCCTCCACCAGGCGCAGCCTGGCAGAGAACGCTGCAAGAACGGTACCCACTGCTGCCCCTAAAAGAAAGCCGCCGGTAATCCGCAGCATGGAAAATCCCACAGCCTTCCAGAACGACCCCTGAAGGGCCAGCTCCCCCAACCGGGCCAGAACCTGTATGGGCGAGACCAGTAAGATTTGCTGATCCAGCGCCATGGCCCCTATCTGCCAGACCAGAAGCCATACAAACACCGCCCAGGGCCGTAGTATTCCGGCGCGTTTCATCTTCCTCAGCGGCTGTAGTAGAAGTCGTCAGCGGGCAGAGTGCCGCCCACAGATTTGGCGTTCTGGTCGAAGAGAACGGTCAGATAGCCGGACAACCGATCCTTCATTGCGGGACCTTCCATAAAGACGATGTTGCAGGCGGGAATGGCTTTCTGGGCAACCTCCGCGGTGACGATGTCATAGGAACCGACCAGCTGTGCGGCATCCGCGACATTGGAGTTGACAAACTCCACGGAAGAGGCATAGTGATCCAGGAAGGCGGAGACGGCCTCGGGATGTTCTTCCACAAAAGCCGTCCGGGCCACTACCACTCCGGTGACCAGAGTAGAGGGTGTTTCGCTGTCCGCCTGCAGCTTGTCCCATTCCTCCGTCAGATCCAGGGCCACCCGGATGCGGTCGCTTTTGCTCTGGGCGGTGGTAACAAAGGGCTGGGGCAGCATGGCGATGGAATTCTCCTGAGCGGTCAGCGCAGCCAGGCATTCTGCCTGTTCGCTTTTCCACTCGATGGTCACATCACTGGTGGGATCGATGCCGTTCTGGGCCAGCACATAGTTCAGAGCATATTCAGGCGTGCCGCCCTTCCCGCTGGCATAGATGGTTTTGCCACGCAGATCCTCCATGGACTGAACGGTATCCCCACTCTCGACAATGTACAGCACACCCAGCGTATTGATCGCCAGAACCTGTACGCCGCCCTCTGTGTTGTTATAGAGGACGGAAGCCAGATTGGCCGGAACTGCGGCAATGTCTGTGGTACCCTGGGAAAGGGCCGCAGAGACCTCATCTGTCATGGCTGTGATGGTAAAGTCGTAGTTGTTGTCGGTTATGGAGCCGTTATCGGTCTCACTCATGAACTGCACCATTCCCATGGCGGTAGGACCCTTGAGGGCCATCACCTTCACATCCACAGCTTCCGTCGTGACCGATTGACTGGTGGTGGGAGTTTCCGAATCAGAGGGTGTCTGAGAGACGGTGGGCTCCTGGGGGGTGGAGGAGCAGCCAGCAAGAAGCGCCGCAGACAGAGACAGAGAACAAATGAGAGACAAGAGCTTTTTCATGATCGTATTCCTTTCTGGGTGGTCTATTTGGTGTTGGATGGATGATAGAGCAGATCTTCCAGCTGGCCCGGATCCATTACATGGAACAGATTCCCGTGGGACTCGATAGCTCCCATGGTCTGCAGCGCTGCCAGCTCACGGAACAGGGCGGCACGACTGATGCCCAAATGGCGGGCCAGATCCTCCCGTGAGCCCCGAAAGATTACCTCGCCGCCTTCCTTGCTATGGGCGAGGAGAAAGGCGATGACCCGCCCCCGGCAGGACTGCATGGTGAGTAGCTCAATCCGCTTCAAGAGAAACTGGATTTTCTCACTGCAAACCGCAGCAAAGCGAAGGGCAAGTGTGCCATTTGCAGCCATGGCTTCCTGCAGTACAGCTTTGGGAATATAGAGGATTTCCGTTTCCACGCTGCATCTGAGCACAGTCTCCAGTTCGCACTGAGTCAGGAGATTGCAGATACCAAAGCATTCTCCAGCCGACAGCTCGTTGAGCAGGATATCCTTTCCGTCCAATGCTACGGAATAGACCTCGATCCTGCCCCTTGTGATCAGACCGATGGATGGGATCCCCCGGGGAATGTCGCTGACAATCTGTCCGCTCCGGAAAATCTGAGTGGACACCTTTGTCCCAGGCAGTGTAACATCTGCCAAAAAAGCAGAAAGTGCCAGCTTGTGAGATAGCTCAGTTTGTTCCAACACCTCACCTCATTTCAATGGGTTAGCTTTCGCTAACCGTATAATATTGTACATGCCGAATATCGCTTTCGTCAAGAAAAAAAGCTGCGTTCTCAGTCTCACTTGATACTGACAAGTGGCACAGTCAGGTGGTAAGCTGATGCTAACTGCATGACTGGAGAGGAGCACACGCATGCCAAATCACATTTTCTTGTTCTCTGGAGCTTCTGCAGTAGGGAAGACCTCTGTTTTGCGATCTCTTCTTCCGCTGCTCAAGCAGAGCGGGGCAACCCCCTGCGTTTGCAAGATCGACTGCCTGCAAAGCGGAGATGCCGCAGTCTTTGAGGAACTGGGATTACCCTGTGTCACTGGCCTGAGCGGGGATATTTGCCCGGATCACTTCCTTGTGTCCAATTTGCCTGAGCTGTGGGATTGGGCTGATGACCGGAATTGCGATACGTTAGTGATTGAGACAGCAGGCCTGTGTCATCGCTGTTCCCCTGCCACCATCCACATGGTGGCGGGATGCGTCCTGGACTGTACTGCCAGCTGCAAGGCGCCGGGACAGCTTGGCCCCATGCTCACGCAGGCGGACTTTGTGGTGCTGACCAAAACTGATATGGTTTCCCAGGCTGAGCTGGAGATCATTTCCTGGCAAATTGGGGAACTAAACCCAAAGGCAGCGTTGTTCCCGGTAGATGGTTTAGCCGGATATGGCATCGACCGCCTGGCACAGTGGCTGCTGGAGCAGCCCACCAACTGCGGCTCCGAGGAGGATGTGCTTCGGCATACCATGCCAAGCGGGGTATGCTCCTATTGTGTGGGAGAACGCCGGGTAGGCGGAGCGTTCCAGCAGGGCGTTGTGGGTAAGATCGACTTTGGAAAGGAGGCGCCGGTATGGAGTGCCTGACCATTTTGCCTGGGCATGACAAGCGCGGAACGGTGGAATCCTTTTTGCCCATTCATCTCAAACGTGGTCAGCTGTACACCATTGTGGGGAACACTGGGTCAGGGAAGTCCCGGCTGATCAAAGATGTGGAGCAGCTGGCCCAGGGAGACTCGGTTACCGGACGCACCATTTTACTGGATGGAGCTCCCGTATCCCGCTGTCATCGGCAGAGGCTATCGGGTCAGCTGGTAGCCCATCTTGGACAGAACATGCGCTTTGTTCTGGACACCACGGTGGAGGATTTTTTACGCCTGCACGCCCGCTGTCGCAGCCGGGAGATTACCCCGAAGGAAATTCTGAAATTGGTGAATGAGATCACGCCAGAACCCGTAACATTGGGTCAAAACCTCAACCAGCTCAGTGGTGGGCAGTCACGGGCCCTGATGATCGGGGATATCGCCCTCGTTTGTGACAGCCCCATCGTACTTATTGACGAGATTGAAAACGCCGGGATCGACAAGCAGCGGGCGCTGCATTTGCTTCGCCGTCAGGACAAGCTGGTTCTGGTGGTCACCCATGACCCCCATACAGCGTTGATGTCGGAGCGGCGGATCGTACTTGGCGGCGGCGCAATTACCGCGGTGGTGGGACGTTCTCCGGCTGAAGCGGCCCTCTATCAGCAATTAGAAGCCGAATACCAAACCCAGCGTCGCTATCAGACGTTGTTACGGAAGGGAGAACTCCTGGCATGACACATATTTTGCTCTACTGGAATCATATCTGCGTACTTCACCGACAGGAGAAGGCGTTCCTGGATGGGCTGACGCAGAAACTGCTCTCCGATGGGATCCAATTGGAAGTGCGCTATTTCGGCTTGGGATATCCGGAGCACATGTCTGAATATCTGGCCCGGCCGGATGCCGTTCTTCCCGACCTCATCGTTTCTGCCGATCTGGAGGTATTCGAAGATCCAGACATTTTCTGCAAACTGAAAGATGATCTCTATCCGGTGCGAAGCTGGATGTCCCTGCGTTCCGGTCCTATGCTGGATGCTGTGGAGCGAGGGCCGTTTCTGCTGCCGTTCCTGTCCATTCCTCTAGTCTACTATACCAGGGAACCGGAGGTCTGTGGACATACTGCCCTGGCTGACTGGAACGGTCTGGCATTTGGCGGCATCAACAACTCGGCGGTCAAGACGGTGGTGAAAGCGGTTTGGGAACGATGGGAACATCAAGCAGCAGAAGCATTGCTGGAGCGCAGTCTGGTGACTGATATGCCCATTGGCGCCTTTCAGACCGTGCGCCAGGGGCAGGCGTCCACTGCCCTTGTGCCCTCTCTATATGCCCTGCGGGCAGACGGACAGGAGACCTTCCTTCAGATTCCACGGGAAGGTCCGGTTCTGATCCCGTCCTACTTCTGTGCCCGCACTTCTGTTCCCCAGTCGATTGCCTGCCGTATGGTGAAAGAGATTTTGTGTCAGGAGCTTTGCTCCTTTTATGCTGCCAACGGAGATCTGATCGTTTATCCCGAGCACGCCCAGGGAAAAAGCCAGCAGGAGAGTCCCAGCGCCTGCTGTCCTTCTACTGAGTGGCTTGCATCCTTGACACACGATGAATTTTATGGACTATACTGCCAAAAACTTTCCAAAGCAACCGATTGGAAGGCTGATAACAAGTTACAAGTTTAGAAGAAAAAACAGAACTACCTCAGCCGCGGAGCACGGCTGAGGTAGTTCTGTTTTTATAGCATTTATAGGTTCCAAAGGATCGTCCTGATTTCCAAGTATGATCCAGGTAGTTTTATAGAACCTGTTTCCTCTCTTTCTGATGGGGAAGTGGACTCATACTTCTCAAACTGACCCCCAAAGTGGAAAGATTGTGCAGCGTGGCAGAGGTGGCGGGAGGAATGATCCCGGCCATGCCAAGGGCGATCAGAGCGCCGTTAAAGCCGATAACAAAGCGGTAGTTGGAATGGATGCGGGCCATGAGCGCCATAGCAATCCGGCGCAGTTCCACCAGCTCCCAAAGGCTATCGGCAGCGATGGTGATGTCCGCAATCTCCCGGGCGATGGCGGCGCCATCGCTGATAGCAATGCCGGCATCTGCCTCAGACAAGGCCGGCGAGTCGTTGATGCCGTCGCCCACCATCAGAACGGTATGCCCCTCCCGACGAAGCTGGGCCACATAGTCTGCCTTATCTACCGGGAGCACCTCCGAACGGAAATCGTCCACCCCCACCTGGGCGGCAATGGCTGCAGCGGTACGGTGACTGTCTCCGGTGAGCATGACTGTGTTGGAAATTCCCAGAGCGCGGAGTGTGGCGAGCACATCTTTTGCTTCCTCCCGCAGCGGGTCGGAAATACAGATCACAGCTGCCAGCTGTCCACCCACTGCCAGATACAGGTGGGAATACTCCGGCGGGAGCATGTCAAAGCGTTCTTGATCGCATTCCGGAATCTGGCAGTGCTCATCCTCAAATACAAAGTGGGCGCTGCCGATGAGCACCCGCTCCCCGTTGACGGTACTGGCAATGCCGTGGGCCACCAGATACTCGACCTTGGAGTGGAACTCATCATGGGTCAGTCCCTGCTGCCTGGCCTCCTCGACCACAGCGTTAGCCATGGAGTGGGGAAAATGCTCCTCCAGACAGGCAGCCACCCGCAGCATCTCTCGTTCGTCTCTGCCGCCGAAGGGGATAATCTTTGCCACCTTGGGGCAGGCGTGGGTCAGGGTGCCGGTCTTGTCAAAAACGATGGTATCGGCTGCGGCCACTGCCTCCAGGAATTTACCGCCCTTGACGGTGATATGTGCGTCTCCAGCCTCCCGCATAGCCGAGAGCACTGCCAGCGGCATGGCCAGCTTCAGGGCGCAGGAGAAATCTACCATCAGCACGGAAAGCGCTCTGGCCACGTTGCGGGTGAGGACGAAGCTCAGTAGGCTTCCTGCAAAGGTATAGGGAACTAGCTTGTCGGCCAGATGGGCAGCCTTGCTCTCAGCGGCAGACTTCATCTGTTCCGATTGCTCAATCATGTGGACGATCTGGTCGTATCGGCTCTGTCCGGAGGCTTTCTTGACCTCCAGCACACATTCGCCTTCCTCTACCACAGTTCCGGCATAGACCGCTCCGCCGGGACGTTTGGGCACGGGGATGGATTCACCAGTCAAGGATGCCTGGTTAACGGTGATCTCGCCCTCTAGTACCACTCCGTCCACAGGGATGATTCCGCCGGCCCGCACGACTACTGCATCCCCAGGCTGAACCTGGGAAATAGGAATCAGTACCTCACCCTCGGCGGTCCGGAGCCAGACTCGATCCACATTCAGCGACATGCACCGGGCCAAGTCTTCCACGGATTTTTTCCGGGTCCACTCCTCCAGAAGCTCTCCAAGCTCCAAAAGGAACATGACCGCACCCGCAGTTCCGAAATCCCCACGGCAGGCGGAGATGGAAATGGACAGGGCATCCAGCAGCTCCACCTTGATGCGGCGGCGCAGTAGGCAATGCAGACCGCGGCGCACAAAGGGGATCATATGCCACACGATCCGGGCAATGCGAAGCGGGGAGGGCAGAAACAGTGTGCAGGCCGCCTTCATCATGACCTTGCTGACCAACTTCTCCTCAAATTCTCGGTTAAGCGCCCGGGTGCTGTGGGCGGGCAGAGAGATTTGCTGTTCTGCGTTCTCCCAGGAAAAACAGCGGACATCGTCCAGAACGGCCTGCCGGTCTCCTTCGTACTGTAAAATGATGCAACATGTCCGCTCGTGGACAGTAACACGGCGAGCCCAGGCTTTATTCTGCAGCCAGAGTTCCAGCCGGTCGGCCTGCTCCAGCGTCATGCGATTCTGCTTCAGCCTGATTCGAATACGTCCCCGGCTTTCATGCAATATGGTTGCGTTCATAGGTTCCTCCTTCACGAAAAGAGGGAGCCGCACGGGCGGCTCCCTCTGCTGTCATCAGGCTTCCACGCTGTCCAGATTGGCAGCAGCGGCATCCTCTGCCTCTTTGGCAGCCCGCGCCTCATTCAGGTCCTTGGCAGAAGCGAGAATGTCGGCGGCATTCTCCTGCACAGTAGCAACGGTTCCCATGACGGAATCCTTCATACGCAGACCAGCAGCAGTCGCATGGACATATGCATTCTTAGCATCCTTGCTGGACAGCAGCTTGATTCCGAAAGATCCAAACAGTGTGCCGCCCACAAAGCAGGCCAATTTCGTATAGACACTCATTCTGATACTTCCTTTCTGTTATTTTCGTTTGTAGCCGGTAATCATGACCATGATCATGCAGATTACCGCGCCCCAGGCCCAAAAACGATGCTGTTTCATCGCAATCACCCCTTATATCTCAGGATAGCGTTGAGCGTCCAATCATTATAGCCAACTAAATTCACTTTGTCATCACTGAAAAAGACAATGTATCTCGGCTTTCGACATTTTTTTGAACTGCCCAGGTGTTACTCCATAATAACGCTTGAAAACAGAGCTGAACTGGTTCATTCCTATATAGCCTACTTGCTGAGCGATCTGATAGATCGGCAGATCTGTGCAATGAATCAATTCGGCGGCCCTGCGCATACGCAGATCCGTGAGACAGCCGTGAATAGACGTTCCATATATACGTCGGAACTCTGCTTTTAGGTAGGTGGGTGAGACAGCAAGAAGCCGGCTCAAATCTGCTATTGTAATTTTCTCGGACAAATGCGACTCCATATATGCCCGTGCATCCAAAAGATTTTTGGGCACTTGGTTTGCTGTTGAGTATGCGGAACTATGGTCTTTTACCGTGAGGATATAGAGCAGTTCCATAGCTTTCAAGAGGCAATATCTTCCGCATGCCTCTTTCGGCAGATGCGCCAAAAAATCAAATATGGCCTGGCCCCAGCAACGATTGCAAAGCGTGGTGTAGCCATAGTGTGCGGCTAATTTGGAGGTAAGTTGACACAGGTCTATAGGAAGTCCCAAAGAGGTGAAGACGGAAAAAAGTCCGTCATGGGATAGGTTTGGTTCGATCGTGATAAGAATTCCTTGCAGGTTCCCGCTGATTTTTACTGAATCGGGCGCACAAACACTGGAAAGGACAAGTACATCATATTTTTCGATTGTATGAGATTTTGCATTTGGTCGCTTGGCAACGACCTGCCCGCCCAAGCAAAAAAAGATTTCGTATATCTGGCCGGGGGTGTGTGCCGGAAGCGTGGAAAGGTCTTCCTGCGGCGATCCTGACAATGTGAATTGGCAAACATGCGCACCTGGGATATCATGGAGCCATTGCACATATTCCGGATATTTGGTTTGCAAATACTCGATCAACATATCCAACACCTATTTTCAGAGAGAAAGCCTGCGATCAAAAATAAGATCGATCGTATCCGGTATTTCTCGGATCTAACACAAATCGTTTGACCAGATTCTATGATGAAAAAGAGTGCATGACTCATTGAGTCAGCGATTTCAGGGCGCGGAAGCTTTCATCACTGATTGCGTGTTCCATCCTGCATGCGTCATTGGAGGCAATATCGGCACTTACACCAAGTCCTACCAAAAGGTCGCACAAGACCTGATGCCGTTCCTCCACTATTTGAGCAAGCTCAAGCCCTTTGTCAGTCAAATGAAGCGCTCTTTTGTCATCCATATAGAGAAGGCCAGCTTCACAGAGCGATTTGACGGTAACAGAAACGGTGGGGCGGGAAACGGATAGACATGTAGCCAGCTGATGGCAACGCACATCTCCTTTTCGGGATAAAATGAAGACTGTTTTTACGTAATCTTCCGTTGTTCGTTTTAATGTCATGGACGATTACCATCCTTTTGGTCTGCGTTTCGGGAGACTGGTGTTAAAGCTATGAACACTGCATTCTTTTCTGCTCGAGTTGATGTATTCTTGCAGACAGCGGAAAGCTTTTAGTGAACAAGACGATACCAAAAAAGGATTGCGGCCCTTCCGCTGGAAAAGCCGCAATCCTTTGCTCATGTGCTATTTATGATGATGGTTTCCGCAGCTGCAATGTGTATCGTCATGTTTCGAACTGCAGGAGCAGCCGTCAGGACAACCGATACACTTTTTTCCGCTTTTTTTCGCTTTATAAACATAGAACGCAGCGGCGGCAACAATAACCACAAGGATTGCGATCACAATGTAGTCGATCATCAGGATTTCGCCCCACTCAGCGCATACTCACGCTTCAGGTCCTTTTCTGTTTTCATGCACAGGTAGACCAGGACCGCAGCAAAGGCAACCACTGCAATCAGGCCGGGGAGGAAGCCAGCGCCCACCGCGCCGGTGGTGACCAGAGTGCCGATCTGATAGACCAGGAAGCCCACGGTGTAGCCGGTTCCCAGCTGGAGACCAATACCGGCCCACAGCCACTTAGCGCTCTTCATCTCAGAGTTCATGGCGCCGATAGCGGCAAAGCAGGGAGGCGTGTAGAGGTTGAACATGAGGTAGGCCAGAGCGGCAACCTTTGTGATGGCAATGATACCGGCAACCTCGGCACCAGAGCCCTCAAGCATGGCCAGCTCGTCGGTGTCGATGAAGTTCTCCAGACCCACGAAGCACACGGCCAGGGTGCCAACCACATTTTCCTTGGCAATAAAGCCGGTGACAGCAGCGGCGGCCAGCTGCCAGCTGAGGACGCCCACGATGGGCACCAGCAGGTAGGCGAAGGGGCCGGCAATGGAAGCCAGGATGGAGCTGTCGGCGGTTTCAGCCACCTGGAAGCTCCAGTTGAAGGTCTGCATGATCTGCACAGCGGTGTTGCACAGCAGAATGATGGTGGCAGCCTTTACGATGTAGGCCCAGCCCCGGGCACACATGGCCTTCAGGGCAAAGAGCAAAGAGGGGACCTTGTACTCGGGCAGCTCAATGATGAAGAAGGACTTGCGGTTCTTGTAACCAGCAATCTTGTTGACCAGCAGAGCGCCCAGGAAGATCAGGACGATACCGGTGAAGTACATGGTGAAGCTCACCCAGCCTGCATCATCAAAGAAAGCACCGGCAAAGAGAGCGATGACAGGGATCTTGGCGCCGCAAGGCATGAAGGGGGTCAGCATAGCGGTGGCACGGCGCTCACGCTCATTGCGGATGGTGCGGCTGGCCATGACGCCGGGGATAGCGCAGCCCGTACCGATGACAAAGGGAATCACGGACTTGCCGGAGAGGCCTACTTTTTTGAAGATGGGATCCAGCACCACGGAAACACGGGACATGTAGCCGCAGTCCTCCAGCAGGGCAATCAGGAAGTACATGATCATCACCAGGGGCAGGAAGCCAACCACAGCGCCCACGCCGCCGATAATACCGTCGGCCAGCAGAGCGGTCAGCAGGGGGTTGGCATCGGCCAGGGAGTCGGCCACAGAGCCCTGGAAGGTCTCGATCCAGCCCACCAGTGTGTCCGCAATCAGCGGGCCTACCCAGGTTTGGGAAATCTGGAATACCAGGAACATGACCACGGCAAAAATAGGAATACCCAGGAATTTGTTGGTCAGCACGGCGTCAATGGCATCGCTGGTACCCTTCTCTTTCGTGAGGACTTTCCGCTTTTCCACCTGGGATACCAGAGAGTTGACAAAGGTGAAGCGCTTGCGGTCCGCATCCTCCACGACCTTCTTGTCGGTCAGGTCGATGTCACCCTGGGAGTAAGGAGCCTTCTGTGCCTTGCCGTTCAGCTCGACAGCAGCGTCTACCACTGCTTTCAGGCCTTCAGCGGAAGTAGATACGGTTTCCAGAACCGGGCAGCCCAGCTTGGCGGAGAGGGATGCAGTGTCAATGGTGGTCTGCTTCTTGGCGTTGATGTCACTCTTGTTCAGAGCGACCACCACCGGAATGCCCAGCTCCAACAGCTGGGTGGTGAAAAACAGACTGCGGCTGAGATTGGTGGCATCCACGATGTTGATAATGGCATCCGGGTGCTCATTGCGAACATAGGAACTGGTGATGCTCTCCTCCGAGGTAAAAGGGGACATGGAGTAGGCACCGGGCAGATCCACCGCGATCAGATCTTCGGTCCCGCTGTAATAGGCTTTCTTGATGGGGTGTTCCTTTTTCTCCACCGTCACGCCGGCCCAGTTGCCCACCTTTTCGTTCCGCCCGGTAAGGGCGTTGTACATGGTGGTCTTGCCGGAGTTCGGGTTGCCTGTCAAGGCAATACGCATGGGTAGTTCCTCCTCTTTTTGCTATTCTCTCTATTACAACACACGACGGTTGCTGATAGCTAACCGATATGTGCAGTAGACACACATATTTTTGGAAGCAGGGGGGAGGCAATTCAAATCAGAATTGCCTCCGCCAGTTGATTGTCAATGTTATAGCGGCCGTCTTTGATAGAAACGACACAGCCGCCCTTTAAGTGGGAGACTACCGTGATCGGCTCTCCTTCGTAACATCCAAGCGAAAATAAAAACGCATTCAACTCTTCATCGTCCGTATCGATTCGCTGGATCTTGTACTCCGTTCCTTCCAGGGCTTCTTTCAAAGTCATATTCTTCACCTGTCAATAAAATGGTAGCTTTGGTTAGCGTATAACAACCAGAACCCATCAAAAAAGGTTAGACAACCCTAACCACTGCATCGCAAATAATATATCACCAATACGCCTTTGTCAAGACCAAATTTGAAATTATACTCAACAGTGTAAAGCAGGAAAAAGATAATCAAATTGAAACTTGCTGGTTTTCTGTGGTATAATGAGAAAAACAATACTGCTGGAGGTAGCCATGTCAATTCATGAGTCTGGCCAGATGTATCTGGAAACGATTTACATTCTCTCTCAAAATAAAAGCTATGTACGGGCTATTGATGTCGGAGAGCATTTAGGATATTCCAAGCCCAGTGTCAGCAGGGCTATGTCTATTTTAAAGAAAAACGGATATGTTCTGGTGGATGCAGACGGAGCGATCACATTAACGGAAAGCGGTATGGAAATTGCGCGAACTATGTATACCCGTCATACCGTTTTATCGGAAATGCTGATGCGATTGGGCGTGGATGAGAAAACGGCAACAGAGGATGCGTGCAGAATTGAGCATGTCATCAGTGAACAGTCTTTTTCAGCTATTCAACAGCATTTGAAGTGGACAGTGGAGCAGGTAATGGAAGTTTGAAACAAAGCGATAGCCGAAGCAGAAGGAAAAAGGGCGCAAAAACACAGCCGCAGGGACTGCGGGAAAAAACGATATGGAAGAGGGTCTCAACCTGACTCGACGGCCAGTTCGTCCTTGAAAATATAGCCCCGCTTGCGAAGTAGAGCCAGGCCCTCCGCCTTGGAAATAACAACGGAATGCTCCGTCAGCTTGTCGGCAAGATAACCCTTTGCGGAATAAGGCTCCAGCTTGGACAGGACGTTCCAGATAGCGGTCAGAAGCATCCGGCATACAGCGATAATCGCTTTCTTGTGCCCACGGCGGGCTTTGATTCTGCGGTAGCGTTCCCTGCATTCAGGGTGCCTGTCGGATTTTATGACGGCATTTGCTATTTGAACCAGCAGAGGCTTCAAATAGCAGCCAGCTCTGGAGATTCGTGTGGACTTCACTTTCTTATTGCTCTGGTCATTTCGAGGACAGCATCCAGCCCAGGAAGCCAGGTGCTTTGCAGAGGGAAATACCGACATATCAACGCCGATCTCGGAGATAAGGGCCACAGCCGTCAGCGGAGCGGCGGCAAAGCCAGGAACCGTGCGGATCAATTCCAACTGGTAAGGATAGGGCTCAGCAAGCCGGAGGATTTCAGCTTCGATACGCTCCCTGTGCGCATTCAGTTGGTCGATGTGCAGCAGGCATTCCTTGAGTTTGGCTGCCTGTTCACGGGATACCACCCCGTCCACAGCAGCTTGGATTTCCTCAACAGGATGCTTGCAGCGCCGGTGGATAAACGGAGTCACATCAAACTGCTCACCAGGATGCTCCAAAATGTACTGGATAATGGAGCGTGAGGATTTTCCAAACACGTCAGAAAACACATCATCCAGCTTCAGATTGGAAACGGTGAGGCAGTTTTGGGCGCGGTTCTTCTCTCCGGTCAGCATATTGGTGAGCTTCACACGGTAGCGCATCAGGTCACGGAGCTGACGGATGTCCGGCGGTGGGATAAAGCTGGGCTTGACCATGCCGCACATATACAGGTCGCAGATCCACTTGGCGTCCTTGCGGTCGGTTTTGTTGCCCTTCTGCGGTTTCGTGTATTTCGGGTGCGCCAAGGTGACCCAACAGGTCTTTTCAAGGATATTGAATACAGGAATCCAGTATTTCCCTGTGGATTCCATGCAGACATCCGAGCAGGAGTATTTCGCAAGCCAGTCAGCCAGATCCCTCAGTCCGTTGGAAAACGAGGAAAAGCGAGCCTGCTTGTACTCTGTCCGGCCATTGGAATCCGTGATACCGATACAGGCAAATATCCAGGTTTTGTGAATGTCCAGTCCACAGCAGTTTTTGCGGAGAATTTTGAAAGCCATTTGCCTCCCTCCAGACACAGTGTTTGGGGAGGTTCGGCAGGGACTGGCCACCCGGCAAAATCGAGTCGATTTGAAAGAGATAAGTTTACGGGCTGCTGTCATGCGCCATTCGTTGATGCCTTAACGGGTGGCCGAACCATATAGAAATGCGGGGTTGCCGTTATACAGCCCCGCCACTCACCTCCACGGTCTCTGTAGTATACCGAGCACTCCTGTGAACAGTATAGCAAACATCAATTTCAGGCGAAAGCACCTGCGTTTCATAACCCCGTCGGTGCCTTTCGCAGAAAGGCGGATTATAGAAATGACCAATGGGTATTGATTATCGTTTTTTACAAGAAAACATGATGGGGCCAAATGCATGGATACTTGCCGAGGAACTCACATCTGATTTGCCCATAAAAAGAGGAATGCGGATTTTGGATTTAGGATGTGGTCGAGGCATTTCGTCCATATTTCTTGCAAAAAAATATGAGGCTGAGGTCTTTGCTGTAGATTTATGGATCTCCGCTACTGAAAACTTTGCCCGATTCCAGCAAATGGGCGTAGCACAACAGACAGTTCCTCTGCAATTCGATGCCAGACAGCTTCCGTTTGCACAAAGTTTTTTTGACGCCGTAGTCAGCATAGATTCTTACCATTATTTCGGCAACAATAATACCTACTTCAAAAAGATCCTGAGGCCTACCTTGAAAAAGAGGGCTGTGGTCGCACTTGCTTTTCCCGGTATGAAAAACGAAATCCATGAGAATATCCCGGAAGAGATGAAACCGCTGTGGGATGAAGAGGCGTTGCAGATGTGGCACTCCATCGATTGGTGGAAGCCTAAATTTGAAACACATCTTAAAGACTTCAACATTGCCGAAATGGATTGTTTTTCCAGAGCGTGGGATGATTGGCTTGCTTGCGATAACCCATATGCCTCCGAGGATAGATCGATGATCGAAACGGATAACGGCCGATTTATGAATTTAATAAAGCTTACTGGTACCATTCGTTAAATCAAGGCACAAAACAATCGGACAGCATAGCAGCTGTCCGATTGTTTTTGTAGCTTGAGTTATAGGGTGTTCGGTTAGGACCACTTGGCTTCCAGCTTCAGACCAGAGAAGCACCCAAGTTACGGCATGCCGCCAAACCATCATCGTCCGGAGTTTCATTGCAGATTACGCTGTCACAGGCCAGATTGGCGCCATCATCGTTGCAGCGGGCTTCCCAACTGCGCATCCACTCGCCGTCGCCCCAGCCGTAGGAGCCAAACAGAGCGATGGTCTTTCCGCTCAGGCGGTTTTCACAGGCGGAAAACATGGGCTCAAATTCCATTTCCTCCAGCTGCTCAGCGCCCATAGAAGGACAACCAAAAGCAATGGCATCAAAGCTGCCCACCTGATCTGCCGAAAATTCAGAGGCGGTCAGAACCGAAACCTCGGCGCCCTTCTCCTTGGCACCCTCTGCCACGGCCATTGCCATGGCTTCGGTATTACCCGTACCGCTCCAAAAAACAACTGCAACTTTACTCATAAGACACAACAACCTTTCTTCGTAATTTATTATGGCAGAAACATCAACCAGCTACTGTGAGCTGCTCAATGGACTTCCCTCGCAGCCACTGCCGGGAGTAGGCTTTGCTGCACATATCGTACTTTTCAAACGTATTCTTTGCTGTTTGTTCGTCGCCGTAGACCTTCCAGCATCCCACACACTTGTGCTTGCAGGCTCCATTTTGGATAAAACCTAACACGTCTTCCGGCGGATAGCTTAAAAACAGGCCGATCTCATGAGGAAATTCCTCTTCTGCGCAAAGGCGACGGATTAAATGAACCACGCAGCAGTTCGGATTTTCCGGCGCGTATCCGTACTTCAGCAGAAGAGCTCTGGCACGTTGATCGGCCAAGTCGCACTCCAGCGCATGGGGCCGATAAACATAAATCAGGGCACGTCCTCTGCGGACTCTGAGCGGCAAAACTCGGATTCCTTTCGGAACCAGCTTTTTATTCAATCGGCACAATTCTTTTGTCAGGTCTGTTCGGGAGGTACAGGGGCATGAGAACAGATTCCCTGTTTTGATTCCTGCCAGTGTAGGGGAACAATGGCGAACCAATAAATCCTCTGACATGGAAGCACCCCATTTCTCGGTCGAGAATGATTCTTCTAAGTGGTATGTTTTGTACGATGGTTAGCAAAGGCTAACTGTTGCGCAAAAAAATAATTTGCTTCACCAGGTTAGTTATTGCTAACTGATTGGTGTGATTATATATGACTGGGATGAATTTGTCAAGATAATTTGTTCAGGCAAGGATGATGTAACTTCCGTGCCCCAGCAATCCAGAGGGGAAATCACATTTTCTTGTATGAGAAATGTAGTAGGCGCATCGATTAGTGGTGCATTTCAGTAAGCAAAATGCAGAAAGAGAAAATGCAGTCACGCTCTTTGCGTGACTGCATCAGCATAAAAAATCAAGTGTTTCGGTTGTCCAAACTATGGATGATACAGGCGATGCCTGAAATTAGTGCAAACAGGATCATCCCGCCAATGGCGTTGTTAAACAGCGCACCGAAAAACATACCCCCAATGCTGGCTGCTACCATAATGATGACGGAAACAACAGTCCTGAACATGTAAGACCCTCCTTTTGCAATCAATACATACAACAAGATAAGTATAGGGCCAACAGGGAGAGAAGTAAAGAGCAACGTTATCTCAGGAATGAAGTGGAGGAAATCTGACCTGTTTCTGCAAGAATGATTTTTATAAAAGATCTGCTCTGCTCAATAGTTAGCAAAAATTCACTTTTGTGAAACAATATGAGTGCTTCCTGGGGTGAATTTCTCAAGAGGAAAAGCATCAATCCGTGGTGAGTAGTCCATAACAATGACGAGATCCTGAAAAAAATATTATGCTTTTTTGTTCTTCAAAAATGTGCGGATTGCATGAATCAAGCAGAGCGCGGAAATAAGGAGCTGTACCACAGCAAACCCCATGTTGCCTTCTGTATAATTGATCCATGAGATAGTAACCCAAATAACGACCGCGGCCAGCCAGCAGATGGGACCAATGTATTTTTTCATTATCTGCTCCTTTTAGCACATGAAAACTTGACTGTGGGTAGCACAAGAAAGAAGATAAACTAACCTTCTGCGGAAGGGCTCTCGCTGAGACATACAAATTCTCCGATCTCAACACCTTCTTCCAATACGGTGAATGTTGAGCCATCGTCATTTAATTGCAATTTATACCCGTATACCTCTTTCTTGCCATCATAACTATATTGATACCCCGAAATATAAACAAGAGGGTCGCTGGTAATAAAGCCGCCGGTAGTCAATAAGATCTCATATTGGGAAATACCCTCTTTTGAGAGCATGGATGCAAAGAGCTCGTTTGTGTATGCCTCGGCCTTAACGCTTGTATCAAAAGCATCCTGTAATGCGGAGGTTGTATCACTGCTTTGGTCCACGAAGGAAGCTGTGTTGCCGTCACATCCGGTAAGGATAGACAATAAGGCTGCGGTGAGAAAGAATAAGATGATTTTTTTCGGCATGATAAATCACACTCCTTCATTTTCCTTGCCGGAGCAGGTCTTGTGGCCCTCTCGGCGAGCGGCCCGCCGCGCAAGGTTTTTGATTTTCTGGCACCCAAATATAATTGCCGCACAAAACAGAAAAGCGGTCAACCCATAGCAAAAAGACTGCATATCGATGCCTCCAAGCATAGTCCATGCATACGGCGGTGGCCAGCGGCCACGGTTGCGGAGCTCAGCGGCCGCTGTGCGGCCTAACGGCCACCCCAATATAGACAGCTAATTGAAGTAGTTCGGAAATTCTCCATAATGATGG